>CAKQSC010000027.1 GCA_934271725.1 uncultured Clostridia bacterium | reverse complement strand
TTATCGGAGTACGCCTTTTTGTTTGCGCAAAAACTAACCGCCGACGTCGGCAAGTTATAAGCAAATAAAAGCAAAATGCCGACGGGCAAGCGGTAAGCAAACGAAAAACGAACCGACGGCGGAATTAAACAAAAAACAAGCAGCCGCGGAATTGCGGCAAAAAAACAGATGAAAACGGTCGTATCGCGAGTTGTCGTTTTCGACGATTGCCGCCGCGTGCAAAAAAGCAAAAATACGAAAAAATAAAAAATCGTAATTTTTTTCAAAAAAACTATTGACAAACGCAAAAAACGTATTATAATACTATATGAACACGAGTTCGCGAGGTTTTAATGAGCGCAACCAGAAAAGACGTGGCAAGGCTTGCGGGCGTTTCGGAAACGACTGTTTCTTTCGTATTGAGCGGTAAGAGATACGTTTCAAAGGAACGCGCCGACAGAGTAAGGGCTGCCGTAAAACAACTTAATTATCATCCCGATATGATAGCGAAGACGATGAAGGGGAAGAAAACCCATTCGATAGCCGTGCTTATCAACGATTTTACAAACCCGTTGTATATGCAAATTATCGAAAGCATAGAAAACAAGGCTATGGACAACGGTTATTTCGTCAATATTTGCGGCGGTAACACTCATTTGGAGAGATATATCGACGAGTTCATTTCAAGGCGAGTAGACGGCGTTTTCATAGTCGCTAATTCGGATTTGCTTACGACGAATCATATCGAACAACTTTTGGAAAACAATATAAGCGTCGTATACGGTACGGTAAACGACATGATGGACGACAAGATTTGCGGCGTCGCCATAGACTTTAACAAAGGTATGAACGACATCGTTTCGTATTTGAAAGAAAACGGACACAGCAAAATCGCTTATATGAGTTTATACAACAAGGGAACGAACGATTTACGGCTCGATTGTTTTAAAAACTCGATGAAAAAGTATTTCGGTATAGACAACCCGATTATCGAATACGGGTGCGGAATAGAAGGCACGGCGATAAAAACGGGTTATGACGGCGCGGAAAAACTTCTTAGCCGAAACAAGGACGTAACGGCGATTATCTGCATGAACGACCTGCTTGCCGTCGGCGCGATTTCCGCCATCGATA
Organism: uncultured Clostridia bacterium; assembly: GCA_934271725.1. GTDB lineage: Bacteria > Bacillota > Clostridia > Christensenellales > Borkfalkiaceae > CAKQSC01. The sequence goes on along the minus strand of CAKQSC010000027.1, from coordinate 11,516 downwards.
AAAACGGATACCGCGTTCCCGACGATATATCGGTCGTCGGCATAGACAACATAAGCATTTCCGCGGAATACGCAAAAGGCATAACGACTTTAAGTCATAAAGCGGAATATTTCGGTGAAAAGGTTTTCGACGTTTTAAAAAGAAACGTCGTCGATAAAAACGACGTCGGTCGCGAAATAATCGCCCCCGAATTGATAATAAGGTCAACGACGAAAAAAATATAAAATTGCGGTTTTATATTTTTTTGAGAAAAAAGAACACGAGTTCGCGAAAGGAAGAGTATGGCTCAATTCAGAATAGATAATTTAATCAACCCTATAGGAACGGACAATAAAAAGCCTAGGTTTTCGTGGATAAACACGAACGAAACGCAAGAAAAGTACAGGATTTTGGTTTCGACCGACGAAAGTTTTGCCGACGAGAAAGCAGTCGTTTGGGACAGCGGAGAGATTTTCGGCGACGAGAACGTAAACGTCGCGTACGGCGGGCGGGAATTAAAAAGTTTTACCGAGTATTATTGCAAAGCGACGATAAACGGCAAGCGGGTAGAAAGCGGTTTTTTTGAAACGGCGTTTTTAAATCCCGACGAAGAGTTCAAAGCGTGGTGGATAGGACAACCGCTGGGTTTTTCGGGGTGCGTAGACGATATCAGGTTAGACGTTGCCGTAGACAAACCGGTTAAAAAAGCGAGATTTTACGTATGTATGTTAGGAACGGGGAGAGTTTATTTAAACGGCGAGTTGCTTGACGACTGTTATTTTGACGGCGGAGTTACCGTTTACGGCAAAACGCTGAGATACAGAACGTACCCGCTTGAATTGAAAACGGGCAACAACGCGTTGTGTATGCGCGTAGGCTACGGGTTTTACGGCGCAAAGAAAGTATACGGACTTTTAAGGATAGAATACGCCGACGGAACGGTTTACGAAATGCCTACCATACCGGGCAGGCTGTGGAACGTCAAAAAAGATTACGTTACGCTTAACGGCGTTTACGACGGGGAGGTTTGCGACGCGAGAAAGAAAGACGACTGGCTAAACCCCGAGTACGGAGTGTCGTTCGACAAATGGGTGGCGACGTTCGCCGTCGATCCGCCTAGCGGAAAGTTCAGAGCGAGCGTGATACCGCCTATGAGAATAGTCGAAAGGTTTAAGCCGCAATCGATAGTTACGAAAGGCAACGTCGTAGAAATCGACAACGGGGCGAACGTGTGCGGATTCCTTTCGGTGAAAGTCAAAGGCGAAAGAGGCAGTAAGATAACGATTACTCACGCCGAAAAAACGTACGGCGGAAAAATGAACAACTGTAATTATCGCGCGGCGGAAAGCAAAGATATTTACATTTTAAACGGTGACGGCGTAGAGAGTTACCGCCCCGAGTTTACTTATCACGGTTTTCAGTTTGCGGAAATAAAAATCGAAGGGTACGCGGAAATATCGGACGTCGAAGTAAACGTATTGAGAACGGATTTAAAGATAATAAGCGAGTTCGAATGTTCCGACGAAACGCTTAACGCCCTTCATAAAATCGCGGTCAGAACGGAAGGAAACAACCTTAACGGCGTCTTTACCGATTGTCCGCAACGGGACGAAAGGTTGGGTTGGCTGAACGATTTGACGGCAAGACTGTATCAGTCGGTAAACAATTTTTCGCTTGAAAACTTTTTGCCTAATTTTACCGATATGATAGGGGACACACAGTCGTACGACGGCGTAATACCGGATACCGTGCCTTACGAAGTCGGGTGTACGGTAGCCGATCCCGTGTCATCGTATACGGTAACGGCGTTGCTTGCCTACGAAAGGTTTGCGGATACGGGCGTAATAGAAAGAAACTTTGACAAGTTTGAAAGATGGATAGGGTATCTTAAACGCAACGCGGACGAAAACGACGGAACGGTGTGTTACGGGTATTACGGGGACTGGTGCCCCGCGATAATATTTGCGGACGGGCATTACTCTAAATGCGTAACCGAAATATTTATGAGCGCGATATATTTTTTGTGGTATCTGAAACAAATGAAATTGTTTGCGGGCGTAATAAACAACCCCGAAAAACAAAAATATTACGGCGACCTTTACGTCGAATATAAAGAAAAGTTCAAAAACAAATACTACGACGACGAAAAGAAGGTTTACGGCAACGGTTCTCAAACGGAACTTGCGGTGTGCGTTACGGTGTTCGACGAAGACGAAGAGGCTTGCAAACGCTGGATGCGGCTTGCCGACGAAGACGTTATAAAGCGCAAATATCACACGACATGCGGCAATCAGGGGTATCGTCATTTAATTTACAATCTGTGCAATTACGGGTACGCCGAAACGGTTTTTAAACTTTTGACGAACAAAGAATATCCGGGTTGGGGATATATGCTCGAATGCGGAGCGACTAGTATCTGGGAACGGTGGGAGAACGACATCGGCGACGATATGCATTCTTTCAATCATCCTATGTTTTCGGGCTACGACGGGTATTTTATCAATTATTTGCTCGGCATACGCGCGGATTTAAGCAAAAACGCGTTCAAAGAAACGGTTATACAACCTTGTTTTATTTCTGAACTGACGTATTGCAAAGGGCGTCTTGACACTGTGCGCGGCGCAATTGCCGTCGAATGGAAAAAAACCGAACGAGGCTGGCTGTCGGAAGTAAACGTTCCGTACGACGTTGACGCTACGTTTGTGGCGAAAGAAAAGCATATAATCGTCGACGGAATCGAGTATTACGAAAAAGTCGCGTTGAAACACGGCGCGAACAAAATATCGATAATAAATAAGGAGATGTAAAAAGATGAAAAGAATTATAAGTTTGCTGTTGGCTTTGGCGATAATCGCGACAATTCCGTTCGCCGTTTCGTGCGGCAAAAAGGGAGCGCAGGACGTAGATCCGTCCGACTTGAATCTCGAAGTCGATCCCGAAGTGTCCGTAACGCTTAAAATCGCTATAATGAACGAAGACGGCGAAGTAAAAACGATTGAAAAACTAGAAGAAGGGTTTAATAAAAAGTACCCCAACGTCAAGTTTAAAAATCAAAAGATAACGAACTACGAACAAACGATACAAGGCGACGTTGCGGCGGGCGTGGTTTACGACCTTATGTGGGTTTCGGATCAGTACGTTACGTTGTTCGCGGAATCCCACCTTCTCGAAAATCTCGATCCGTATATCGAAAAGTCGGGTTTCGACAAGTCGCTGTACTACGACTCGGTAATAAAACTCGGTCAAAAGAACCATAACGGGGCGCAATATTTTTTGCCGAGAGATATAAACAAGTTGGTGGTGTATCTTAACAAAGGCATATTCAAAAAATACGACGTTGCTTTACCCGAAAACGGCTGGACGTGGAGCGATATGCTCGAAACGTGCAAAAAGTTGTACGACGCCGGTTGTAATTACGTTAATAACAAACAATTCGCTGTCGAGGCGGATTTCGATTGGAGAATACTTATGTACTCGTTCACGTCGTCTTACGGCGGGACTATCGTCGATAAAGAAGGTAATATCGTTCTCGACGAGAAGTATCAAAACGGCTTGAAAGAAATGCACAAACTCATCGAAAATGGTTACGCGACGTACACGCAAGGGGTGTCGCAAAACTTCGTAAGCGGCAGAACGGCTATGAAGTTTCAGGTAAGACCTTACGCGCAGTCGTATTACGCGGCTTTGCAAAACGATTTGGAAGCGGTTTCTTTCCCGAAAATCATATCGGGCGTCGAAGGGGACGTTCCTTGTTGCGGAGCGGGTACTACGGGCTACGGCATAAGCAAATCATCTAAAAACAAAGTCGTCGCGTGGAAGTTCCTTGAATATCTTATGAGCAAGGACGGACAGGAAGAAATATCCAAATCGGGAACGATAACCCCGTCTTTAAAATCCGTTGCGGAAGACGAAAACGCTATATGGAGAACGATTATTCCCATAAACAGCGACGCGTTCGTATACGCGGGTACGAAAGACGTTATTTACGATTTTTACGATATGTTGGATTCCGTTATGATGTCGGGTTACGACGGGTCTATACAAAACATGCTTACGAAATATTTTCAATCGCCCGACGCAGACCTTGAAGCGTATATAAAAACGTGCAAAAGAGACATCAATAACTTTATAAGGGACCAGAGGTAACGAATGGCTAAACGGAAAAGCAACAGTTACAAAGAAAAGAGCATAACGGGGTGGCTGTTTATTTTACCCGTAATTATCGGCATAGTGGTTTTTCAGGCGTTTCCCATATTCTCGTCGTTGTATTTTTCCTTTTTCAAAAGATACAACGTAATCACGCCGCCGACGGGATTCGGACTTTTCAACTATAAATACATTTTTTCCAACAGGCAGTTTTTTAAAAGTTGTTCGGTTACGCTCACGTATACGGCGATAAGCGTTCCGTTAAGCACTGTTTTGTCCTTTTTGTTAGCCTTGTTGCTCAACAAAAAAATTAAAAGCATAGGGGTTTATCGGGTATTGATATATTTGCCCGTAATAATTCCCGTTACGGTAAGCGGTATTATATGGAAAAACTTTTTCGACGTAAATTACGGCGTCGCAAACGAGTTTCTGGTTAAAATCGGTTTAGGAAGATACCCGTTCTTCACGTCGTCCGAAACGGCGATGACTTCGTTTATAATTTCGGGACTGTGGAGTCTTGGCGGCGGTATGATACTGTGGTTATCGGCATTGAAAAACGTCCCCGTAAGTTTATACGAAGCGGCGGAAATCGACGGCGCGAACTCGTTGGAAAAACTTATAAAAATAACGTTACCTATGTGTTCCCCGACGTTTTTCTACAATCTGATAATGAGCGTTATAGGCTCGTTGCAAACTTTCGGACAGGTAATGACGCTTACGGGCGGCAACGCCGGGCCCGACGACTCGTTGTTGTTTTACGTGTTTAAAATATATAACGACGCGTTTAACATTTCGGCAAAGACGATGGGGCTTGCGTGCGCGGAAAGTTGGATTTTGTTTATATTTATAGGATTGCTTACGATGTTGCTGTTCAAAACGTCGAAATGGGTATTTTACGGGGAGGAAGAATAACTATGCAAGCCGTTAAAAATTATAAAACGAACAAAATCGTAAAAAGAATATTGTTGCATATATGCCTTATCGCCATAAGTTTGTTTTTTCTTATTCCGTTCGTGTATATGCTTTCCGTGTCGTTTATGAGCGACCGACAGTCTTTGGGTAACCCCGTCATAGTGTTTTTCCCCACGAAATGGTACTTTTCAAACTACAAACACATATTCGACGTAAGTTTATTGAACTCGCTTAAAAACAGTATGATAATAATCGTCGTGAATATGATAACGGTACCTTTTTCGGCAATGCTTTGTACTTTCGGGTTTACGAGATGCAAGTTTAAAGGCAGAGATTTCGTTTTCGCGGTAGTTCTGACGACTATAATGTTGCCGTCAGTCGCGATACAAATCCCGTTATATATCATGTACGTCAAACTCGGCTGGATAAACACGTTGTTGCCTATGATAATTCCCGCGGCGTGCGGCGGCGGCGCGATGAACATATTTTTGGCTAAACAATTCATGCGTTCCATTCCCAAAAGTTTCGACGAAGCCGCCGTTATCGACGGAGCGAACAAGTTTCAGGTTTTCTATATGATTTATATGCCGATGTGCAAACCTATCGTCATTTTCATCATGATAGGCGTGTTTAACGGAACGTGGAACGACTTTATGAGTCCCTTGATGTATTTGAGAAGCGAAGAAAAATACACGCTTGCGTTAGATATATTTTACAGATACTCGGGAAGTTTGGTTGCGGGCAAGTTCCCCAACAACCAGATGGCGACGGGCGTTATGATGATAATTCCCGCAGCCGTCGTGTTTTTCGTTTTCCAGAAACAGTTGATAGACGGGGTAAATATAGGCGGTATTAAAGGTTAACCGTCGTAAACCCTTAAAATATGAATAAAGGAGAGAAGTATGAAAAAGATTTTATTAACGATTTTATTGTTAATATGCGCGGTATCTTTAACCGCAGGCTTATCGTTGGCGGGTGCTTACGCGACCGAAGACGAGTACGTTACCGTTGTAAAGACGCTGATAGGCGAAAACGGTGGCAGCGCGCAGGCGGGCGGTTCGGAATGGGCTCCCGTAGGCAACTATTCGGCGTATAATCAAGCGGTCGAACAAATAGTCGACGAAACGCAGGCGGACGGCGGCGATATGATTTTCCGCACGGCGACGAACGCGGACAACACAGAGTTGACTGCGGGCGCGTGGGGATACTCGAAACACAGCGAAACGAGAGAAAAGGCTTGTTACGATATAAACGGACTGGTTATAAAGTATTACGACAACACAAGCACTCAGAAGTTTATCGTCTTTAACGAAAACTACGGGCAACTTAACAGCGGAAGATTTTTCGCCATAAGATTCAATATGTCCAACGCTGCGCAAGGCACTAACAACGGCAACGTTCAGTTAGGTATATGGTGGCAAGGCGACTCGAACGGTTCTTATACTTGGGACAGCAATCTTAACTGGCTCAGTTGGAGCAACTACAATTACGGCAACGACTACGACTATTTCAGCGATCCCGCGGCGGAACATTACGTAGAAGGCTCGACGTTTAAAGGCACTCAGAACACGCTTGAATTCAAACTCGACGAAAACAACGATTTATGTTTATACTTAAACGGTCAGAATCTTGCCAACCTTACCGCGTTGGGAGTATTTTCCAACGTAATATCGCAATGTAACGAAGGAATGTACGTTTCTTTCTACGGCGAAGGTTCTACGGGGACGAACGCTCTTAAAGTTACGGATATATACAACAGAGTAAAAGAATGGTCGCAAGGCGTACCCGCAACCTACGGCACGACGGACGCAAGCAAAATCGAAACGAAAACGAGCAGCACGGGCGCGGTGTTGTTCAGAAACGCGGGAGAAGCGTTCGATTACGACGTAACGTACAACGTAAAACAATACTTGGGCGACGTTACGGCGGAGTTTTCTTTCGCCGGAACGGAATTAGTTAAAGACGACAGTTTCGCCATGACGCTCGGCGACGTTGCGGAACTTACGTTTGCAAAGATAGACGACGTAACGGCAAATATGTCCGTAACGGTCGGCGGCAACAAAATAAGCGAACAAACCGTACCTTTCTATTTTACGGACGTCGTTAACGTCGTTTCGTTGAAACAGTTAAAAGATTATACTATCGTAGTCAACAAAACAAAATACGAAGGCAGTCTTACGGGACTTGCCGAAGCAACGGACGGTATAGAAGACGGAGCGGCGAACATCGGGTATAAGGTAAACGCAAGCGCGAAATCTCAATTGACGATATTGTCTTTCGTTACGAACAAGGTCGAAATACTCGACGAAGCGGAAGGCGTTACGGTAAGCGGCGAAAACACGGTTATAAAGCCCGACGGCAAATATTACGCGGTGTATAACGCGGTTGACGGCGAATACGCGGTTGAAACGACGAAACAAGCGTTGCTCGATTGCATTAACGTAAACTATAAACACGGCGCGGCAAACGAAACCGCTACTACGTTCAGAATAGTTGCGGGCAAACTCGTTTACGAGTTCGTGCGCGGCGAAAAAACCGATTTCGCGATATACGTAGTCGGGAATACGGAAAGAAAAATCTATGAAACGCAAATAAATTACGACTGGACTTACGGAGATAAATCCTTTAAGTTCGTAAACGACAAAGGTTACGGATATATCGTTATGGACGGCACGAGCGAGTTGGCGTATATCGACAAAACGGACGACGGCGAAGCGTACGACGCGATTAAAGCGGCTATCGCAAGCGTAGACCGCAATATGGGTACGCTTAAATTCGTCATGGCGGACGGACAATCTTTGTTCGCGTTTAAGGAAATCGAATATTACGTAGAAACGTCTTCCAAGGCAGGTTGGAGCGCGGGCGGTTACGGTACTCCCAAGTTCGGTTACGACGACGAAAACTCGGCGACGCTCGTGTTCAACGGTAATTCTATCAAAAAGGACAACGACGTAGTGGTAGACGGGTTCAGCATGAAAGTCAAAACTTTCTACGACGAAAGCGGTTCGTACAATTCTCCCGCGGTCGTAATCGCGTCTACCGGCGGTTGGTTTACTCTCGACACGCTGGGAACGATAATGTTCTCCGTAGAAAAAGGCACCGGAGAAACGGCGGCGACGTTCAGAGTAAGGGGATCGCTCGGCGCAAACAGATATTTGTATTTGCAAGATTTTTACCTCAACGACTGGAACTGGAACAACAACGTCGAAAACACCGTTAAACTCGATCTCGAAAACGACGCTTGGGTTTGGACTATCAACGGCGTAAAATACACTTCTGACGAAGGCGCAAGCGGTTACAACGACACTTTCAACGCCGCTTACGAAAGTTTTTCTACCAACGCGGGCGTATTGCAGTTCGACAGCGGCAACGGTTATATCTGGAAGATAACGGAAATCAACGAAGTCGTTTATAACACCGCCCCGACGTTCGTAAAGAACACGTTGAAAGAATCCTATGCTACGGGCGAAGAAATCACGGCGACGCTCACCGATATGTTTAAGGACGTAAACAACGACGCGTTGACGTTCAGAGTTGTTTCGGGCGACGCAACGATAGAAGGGAACGTTATAAAGTTCAAAAAAGACGTTGCGGGCGAGTACGACGTGGTTGTAGAAGCGGACGACGGTAAAGGCGGCGTTACAAGACAAACTCTCACGTTTAAAGTAGTCAAAGAAAGCAAGAAGAGTTGCGGCGCGTCCGTTTTAAGCGTTCTTGCGCTGAATATGACGATAACGGCGGCGTGCGCTTGCTTATTGTTGAGAAAAAAGAACAAATAATAAAACAATCGGCGCGGGGAAACGCAGAACCGTTTCCCCGCGAAAGGAGTAATCGATGAAAAAAATAATCGCTATACTTACGGCGGCGACGTTAATCGCTACCTTTTCGGGGTGTTCGCCGTCGGGTAAAGACGAAAAACCCGTCAGGGAGCGTCGGGAATTGAGTTACGTCGGCGATTTCGGGTTTGACGAAGTTAAGCAAAAGTTTATTTCAAACCCGTTTTACAGCAGTAAAAACGACGTAGTAACTTATTTATGCAACGTGTTGTGGGACGATTTCGGGCTGGCGACGGGCGGTAAGGTTTATAAACTCGGCTTAAACAGTTCGTGGCTCAATATCGACGTTCTCAAAACGATGTGGAACGCAAACGCGTTGAAAGAAAGCGCGAAAAAATTATTGATAACGTATCCGCAAAGAAGCGACGGGTATATCTGGTCGTGGACGACGAGCGAAACGTGGGGCGGACCGGGATACAGCGACACGGTGGAAGGATTTAAACAAAGTTACCATTTCGATCAGCAGTTCGAATACATAAACGGAGTGCGTGAAGTTTGCGTATGGGAAGCGAGCGCGGAGTTCTTAAACAACGTCGATATGACGGAAGCGCCTACCAAAAACGTACCCAGCACGCAACCGGGCAGTAGCAAGGTCTATAATTACGACGACGCGTCCAAAGGAAAAACCGTTTTGCAAAAAGTCGAACTTGCGTGGGATTATATTATGAACTCGCTCAACGGCAAAAACGGACTGATTATAATAGACAACGGTCAGAACACGGGCGGTTTCAACAGTTCCAGCAGCAATATTTGGGATACGCTTTGTTTCGGCTATAAAGATCCGTACGAAGGCGCGCTGTTTCTGAATGCGATAGGCAGTATGATAGATATTTATACCTTGCTCGGCGAAGAAAACAAAGTCGACGAACTACGAGTCTTGCTCGAAAAAGCAAAAAAGAATTACGATCGGACGTACTGGGATAATGCGAAAGGAAGATACGTTTCTACGATAACCGACAAAGGAGAAACGCTCGATTACGGTTTGACGTTTTTGGGATTTATGGCGTTTTACACGGGCGCCGGCAATCCCGATATGGCGAAAAGGTATTTTGAATGGGTAGACGGCAAACGCATTATATCGGGAGATACCGCTACGGGTTTGGACATTCTCGACAGATTCAATATTTCGGCAATGACCAACACGGTGGCAATCGAGTCGATAAAAGATTTCGACGACGACGGCAAACCCGTTTCGTGGTTTCACGCTCCTAACGGCATAAGCGAGTTTTACAGCGCGACGTTCGGCGAAATGCTCGAAAACGGCGGAACGATTTTCTATACGGCGTTTTACGAAAATATGTCGAGAATACTTAACGGTATGAAAGAAGACGCTTTGCAAAGATATATCACTATCGCAAACGAGTACAAAATCGACGAACTCAACAGAGATCCCGCAAACAACGTGGGCTACGCGTGGAAAATCGGCGTGATAGAAGAGTTCCCCGAAAACGGTCTGGTACCTTTGGTATACGTCAAAGGGTTTATGGGCGTAAACGCAAAAGGGGACGGACTGCATATCGAACCCAACGTTCCCGACGAATACGACGATATGGGCTGTAAACAAATAACTTACGCGGGCAACGTTTTCGATATAAAAATCGTCAAAGGCGATTCAATCTTTATAACGCCCGCAAAGACGGGTAAATCGGCTAGAATAATAATATCCGACTTTGCCCTTAAAGGCGAATATAAAGCCGTCGTAACCGCCAAGAGCGGAGCGACGGAAGAAATCGAACTAACCCGAACGAACGACGGAAGATTCGTTTTGAATCTTACCGACGGATATACGAACGTAGTAATCAAATAAACAGAATCGATATTCTCCCGCCCGACGATTTGTCGGGCGGGAGAACTTGTATCAAAAAGCAAAGCAAACGGTTTACGGTATGCGATAAGTAAAAAACAACCCGCCTACGGGTGAACGGAAAACAATGTCGGGCGGTTATAGCCGTAAAAAGCAAAAGAGAGAACGAGCGTTCTCTCTTTTTTGTTGACGCAAAGGTGAAAATACGGTTTTACGCGCCGCAGTGGGAGTTTATAAGCGTGTTTTGGGTTAAGAAAGCGTTTAAAAATGCTGTTTTACGCGCCGCAGCAGGGGTTTGGCTTGCGTTGTCAGGTTGTTAACCCGCAAGCAAACGCAAAACGGCGTAATCGCAAAAAAACGGGCAAGAAGGCAAAAACTAATTTTAATAATTTGATTTCGACCTTATTATTGCGCTTGAAAAAATATAAACTTTATGATATTATATGGTTGGCTTTTGCTTGCGACCGCGGTTGCGGGCGACTGCCGACCTTTTTTATTGAAAACTAAGTCAAGGGGACTGCAAATGAAAAAATTAAAGTTCGCTGCGTTCATATTCGGTTTTTTTGCGGTAACGCTATTATGCGCCGCTCCGACCGTTTCGTTCGCAAAAGACGACGGGTTGTTCCTTTTCGGAAAACAAGCCGAACTTGCGGCGACGACGGGCGACGAAATGTTTTTTGGTTCGGTAGACGAAATCGTAAGTTTGTCCGAATACGATCCTCGTAACGTTTTAACGCCCGTCCGGGATCAGGGCGACACGAACCTTTGCTGGGCGTATTCCGCGATAAACGCTTCCGAGGCATCCATATTGAAGAGCGGAATCGGGACGAAAGATACGC
>CAKQSC010000026.1 GCA_934271725.1 uncultured Clostridia bacterium | reverse complement strand
TGTATACGGATGAGCGGGCGAATAGAATATATCGTTCGCCGTGCCTATTTCGACGATTTTACCCGCATACATAACCGCGACTCTGTCCGCCATGTTAGCGACTACGCCGAGGTCGTGCGTGATGAAAATTACCGAAAGGTTACGCTCTTGTTTAACTTTTTTTATAAGTTCGAGAATCTGCGACTGAATAGTAACGTCAAGAGCGGTCGTAGGCTCGTCGCAAATAAGAATGTCCGGGTTAGCCGAAAGCGCAATCGCTATTACTATACGCTGCCGCATACCGCCCGAAAACTCGAACGGGTACTGCATATATCTTTTTTTCGGCTCGGGAATACCTACCTCTTCAAGAAGTTTAAGCGCGCGATTTTTCGCCATACCGCGTGTTACTCTGTACGCGTAACCCGAAGCCTTTTCTTTAAGATAGTCTATTATCGCAACCGTTTTCGCGCCGAAATCGATATTGTCGTTGTCCGAAACGCTTGCTTTGAAACGAGTGTAAACTCTTTCGATAACGTTAAGAATGTCCGCTTTCGCGTCGTCTATATCGATAAGATTTTTATCTGCGACTTGCCAGGTAGGCGTTTTGCCTTTTTCGACAAGTTTGTCGTAACTTGCTTTCTGCTTGTCGTAACGAGCCGTTTCTTTCTTGTTCGCTATAATTCCGTTGAAATAGAAATCGAGTGCGGAATCTATCGTCGAAGCGAAAGTGTACGCAACGTTGTCTTTGACGACGTCTAACTTATCGATAGAGGAAAGAACAAGTTTTTTCAATTCTTTAACAAAACCCGAAATTGCTTTTTTGTTCAATTTTTCATCGTCGAAAAGATATCTGTTCGCGTCGATATAATCACACGTTTTGATTTTGTTCGCAACGGCGATACCGTTTGAGTATATAACCCCTCGTTTTGCCTTTTCGATAAAATCGAGCATAAAATTATCGTCGAGATATTTATGCAGAACGAGATTAACCTTTCTTACCGTTCCTTTCGGAAGCGGATCTTTCGAGAAAGTGAGATAATAACCGAGCGAGAAGAAGTTAGGTTCCTCAAAACCTATCGCGCCCCTTAAAATATCTTTGATGTTCGTGAGTTTGGAAGAAACCTTGTTGTATCTTGCCTCGTTTTTCTTGTCTTTCAACAACTTTTTCGTTTCGAGAATAAGTTCTTCGAGTTTAGGAATCTCTTCGTTTATCAAAAATTCGTTATAAGTACCCTTAATCTTTGCAAGAACCTCGTAAACGGACTTATCTATTCCCTTAACCGCTTTTTTCGCTATACGGAAAACTATATCGTCGATATTCGCAACAACGTCTTCAAGCTCCGCTTTCGCGTTATTGTACGCAAACTCTATATGGGCGTGTTTGGACTCGAACGTATCGAAATCTTTACATTTTTTTTTGTTTAACGAAACGTCGCTTCCGTCGCCGGACAAATCCATAAACTTATTGACGCACGAAAGCATAGAGTTAAAATCTTTCCGCGAATTTTTGCGGTTGATTTTACCCTTTATAATCATCGCTTCCGTCATCTGTTTGCCTATTCTCATAATCGGGTTAAGACTTGACAGCGGATCCTGGAAAATCATTGAAATCTTATCGCCTCTTAAAGTATGAAAAACTTCTTCCGGGATTTTCATAAGGTCTTGACCGTCGTAGATAATCTGACCGCCCTCTTTTATGGCGTTGTTGGCAAGAATACCCAAAACCGCCCTTGTAGTAACGGATTTACCAGAGCCGGACTCGCCGACTATGGCAAGAGTTTCTCCTTTATAGAGATTGAACGAAATATCTCTTACCGCCTGTACTTTGCCTCCGTCGGTACGGAAAGAAATTTTTAAGTTGTTTACACCGAGTTTTATTTCTTTATTTTCCATAATCTTACTCCGAACCTCTGAGCGACGGGTTAAACGCGTCCCTGAGCCCGTTACCGAACATATTGAAAGAAATCATCAACAACGAAATTACAAGCGACGGGAACAACATTATATGAGGATACGTGGCAATAGCGGTTTCGCCGGCAGTCAGAAGAGTACCTAAACTTATAATTCCTTTCGGCGGATCCGAAAGCGAAATTACACCGAGGTAGGAAAGAGATGTTTCCGAGAAAATTACGCTGGGTATAAACAGCGCAACGCTCGTTACAATCGTACCTAACGCGTTGGGGAAAATATGTTTCATGATAATTCGTCTGTCCCTTGCGCCGAGCGTTCTTGCCGCAAGAACGTATTCCTGATTTTTATAGCGATAGAACTGCATTCTGACGGTACTTGCCGTGCCTATCCACCCCGTTACGACAAACGCAAACAGCAACGCGCCTATCGCACCCAACGACTTTGCAAGGTGCATTTTGAACAATATCGCGGCGACCATAAAAGGTATACCGGACAAAATATCCGAAATACGCTCCATTACAAGGTCGGTAGCACCGCCGTAATAGCCCTCTATTGCGCCGTAAACAGCACCGATAATAAAGTTGATTACCGCAACGCCGAACGCTATAAGCAAAGACAATCTCGTACCGGAAGCGATACAAATCAACAAATCTTGCCCGTTGGAGTTTGCACCGAATATGAAATAAGGCTGATAACCGTTTTTATAAACGTAATAATCGTAATAACATACTCTTACGGTATACATACCGTTACTTCCGTTATATCTCGCATAACGATAACTGCCGTCGTCGCCGTCTATTCTTAAACTGTCGTACGCGGTAGTAACACCGTCTAAAATAACGTTATCGTCTGCCGTAAGGTCGTAAATGGGTTTATAATTGCCGTTTTCGTCCAAAACCGCTTCGCCTTTTCGGTAACTTCCGTCGGTAGCGGTTGTCGAATAGGTTTCATACCAATAGTTGCCGTCATATTTGCTGAACATCTTGCTTTCGATACAAATCGGATACAAAACTTGCACGTTCTTTTCTTTCTGATATTTCTGAATAGCGGAATAATCGTTTGCGGAAAGTTCAAACAATTCGTAACCGACAATATTGTAGGAATCGTATCGATAGGTATAAAGAGGAACTTGCGGTTTGCCGGCAACGGCGTTATCCACCATTTTTACGCCGTATAACTTCGTTACCGCCTTGCGCCCGCTTTCGACACCGATCGCGTCGCGCAATTGATACGACGCTTTGTTGGAACTGTCCTTTTTGGTTCCGTCCCAAAAACCGCCGGCATTCGAGAAAAGTTTAGGCAACGTATTGCTGTAATAGCCGTCGAAATCGGAAACCTTATACCTTGAAAAAACGGGTACGAAAATGGCAAAAAGCAATAATATTACGATAATAACCATGCCGACGATAGACGACTTGTTTTTTCTGAATCTTCTCCAAGCATCCTTAAAAAAGCCTACGGGTTTAGTTTTGAACATTTTATCGTTTAAATCCGCTTCTTTCTGTACGAAAGCGAACTTTTCTACGGGAATGTTTTTTATGTCGATATTTTCCATATTATTTAGCCCCCATACGTATTCTGGGATCGATAAAGCCGTAACTCAAATCGATTATAATACCCGCAACAAGTCCTATCGCCGTATAAAACGCCGATAAAGCCATAAAGAAGTTATAGTCGAGCAAATTGATAGAGTCTATGTACAGTCCGCCAATGCCCGCAATATTGAAAATATTTTCTATTATAAGCGAACCGCTCATAATAGAAATAAACTCACCGAGAATCATCGGGAATATAGGAACCATTGCGTTACGCAACGCATGGCGAAGAGTCGCCTGACGTCTTGACAAGCCTTTCGTTCTCGCAAGCAACATATAATCGCTTGTAAGAACTTCCGAAAGTTCCGCTCTCGTGTATCTTGTAAGACCGGCGATAGTGCCGAAACACAAGGCGAGAATTGCGGGAATCATATTATATACGTATTTAGGCGCAAAAACCTGTCCCCAGATATTTTTATCCGTATCTATTCTGAGCGCTTTCAAATCAAATGCGTGCAACTTTCCGATAAGGAGGTAATATAACAGAAAAGCGTAAACAAACGACGGAACGGAAATAAATATCATAACGCCCGTGGAAATTACGTGATCCTGCCACTTGTTCTTTTTTATAGCGGCAAATATTCCCAAGGCAAGGCCTACGGGAACGCTTATTAAAATAGAAAAAAGATTGACCGATATGGTCGCGGGAAGTTGCTGACCGATAATAGTAACAACAGACTGTAAAGGATATAAGTTTTCTCCCGTTCCCCAATCGAACTTAGTAAAAACTCCTTTCCAGAAACGCCAGAACTGCACCATTATGGGATCGTAAGCCCCTCTCGCTCTTCTTTGCGCCTCTACTAATTTTCTTACCTCTTCTCTGCCCGTTACTTCCGGGAGAGGAAGTAACTTTATCATTATAAAACAAATGGATAAAATAACGAATAAAGTCAAAAAAAGCAAAAGGATTCTTTTAATTACGTATTTGAACATATCGTTCTCCTTTTAGATACACGAAAACGTTTGCGGAAAAATATCTCCGCAAACGTATCGTGCCAACACTTTTTATATGTCATTAAGACAAATATCAGTTCGCTTTGTAGAAATCTTCAAGATCGCCGTTGTGGCTACTTACAAATGCTTTCCAAGCCTCATCGTCGTAGTTGTACGTTACGTGACGGATTCCGCCGAAACCTATAAGTTGAACGTACGTATCGGTACCGTTATTGTACTTCGCGCTGTGAAGCGAGTTTACGTAAGAGTAGTAAATAGGAATATTTACAACCGCTTCGAGTTGAGCGAGTTCGCATACAGCCATTGCTTTTACCTTGAAATCAGTGGTCGCCTTGCCTACCGCACCCAACTTAACGTAAAGGTTGTTATCGGCAGAAGTGTAGTACTTATCGTCCTGATTGTTTGCAAGCCAGGAAGACAAATCGTACAAAGTAGTGTCGATATGACCGGTAAATCCGGTTACAACGTCGCCTGCCGATACGTCAATAGAAACGGCGGTAGCCTTTGCGGTGGAATCGAATCCGTAGTTGTTGGAGTTTGCGGGATCTACGTAACAAGAATAGATTATTCCGAACGGATCGAATGCGGAACCGCCCCATGCGGAGAAGGAAAGATCCATTTCGCCTGCTTGAAGCGCCGACCAATATGCGTTGTTATCCGAATAATCGTCGTGCATTTCCAACTTAATACTCTTGAACTTATGTCCCGCTTCGACTTTTTTCAAAGCCGCTTTGAGTTGTTCGTCGAACAACGAAACCATTTGTTTAAGTCTGTCGGAAGCAGGGTTTACCGAACCGTAATAAATTACGACGTTCTGTTCGTCTTTGTATATGCCGGCAGCCTTTGCTTCGTCATAAGCCTGAGCAAACAATTGAGCGGCATAATCGGGGTCATAACCCGTAAGAGACGCATAAGCACTGTCTATATCATTATATTTGTAACCAGTTCTCGAAGTCCAGGTACCGTCTCCGTTATCGGTAAATCCGCTGTATTTAAGCGAAACGCCTTTTGCCGCGTCGGTATCACGATAAGTCGCGCCCGTGTCGGGATCTATAACGTACATTTCGTTCAAAACACCGAAACCGGGTTTGGAAGCGGGTGAATATTCGTTACAATAAGCAGTTCTGTTTATAGCATAAGAAATCGCTTTACGGAAGGAAGCCAACGAAAGTACCGAGTGATTTTCGGAAGCCGTGTCTTCTTTCTTTAATTTTTCCAAGTTAGTACCGAGGAAGAATTGATAAGTATAACTTTGAGGTTCGCATACAAGGAATTCACTGTGACCGAAAAGATCCATTTCGTCGCCCTGAACACTGTAATCGTCAACTTGACCGCTCATAAACTTAGATCTCGCAATCGCTCTTGCTTCACCGCCAGCGTTGTAAGTATAGTCGATGTTGGTGGTCTGATATTGACCGACGTGTTTACCGTCCGTGTAACCGTACCACGTTTTGTTCTGTACAAACGTGAAATATTGTTTAGCGTTAAACTTGTCGAGAGTATAAGGTCCGTAAGAAATCGTGGTATCTCTCGTAGTGCAATAACTGCTCGACACAAGACCTTCTACGGTTGTTTTACATTTTTCATACAAATCTTTGTAAACTATCCAGTTGGAAGCCAAATTGTAGTGAACGTCGAACAACGTAACTTCATTTGTAAGAATTACAACTATTTCGTAGTCGCCCGTTTTTACAACGCCTACACCGCCGTTAGCGGTACCGTCGCCCTCAAACGTATAACCGAATTTGGTGTTGGAAGTTTTTATACTGACATAATCGTCGCCGGTACCTACTTGAAGATGACTGTCTCTGTAAGCAGCCCAAACGTCTGCCGTAGAGAAAAGAGAATCTTTCAAAGAACCGTAAATACTCGATCCTTCGTCAAAGAAACCGGGATCAAGATAGGTTGTCGTATCGCTTATCGAAACCCATTGAGAAATCGTTACGTTTTCGTCTAATTCATACGTACCCGCTTCAAGATCGTAACTTACGACTTTCTTTGCGCCTTCCGCTCCGAAGAAGTTGTACATATCGATATACAAATCTGCGCCCGCATCTTCCGCCGCTTTATTATTTTCATAACCGGAAGCGGCAACACCTACATAAATATCTTGCTCGCCGGAATGAAGATAATCGGATGCGCCGAATACCTGGAACGTACCGGTCGTATAACTGTCCGAACGTCTGTTCATCATCAACGGGTTAAGCAATTCTTTCATAGAATATACGTAAGTATCCGCGTTTATCGCAGTGCCGTTTTCCCAAACTGCCGACTTATTTAAAGCGACTTTCCACGCTTTGCCGGAATCACCCGCTTCAACGCCGAACTTACCTACGTAATCGGCAGTAACGTCAACGGGTTCTTCCGCAGCCATTTCGGGAACAAATACGTAACCGTTTTTAGCGTCGTTTAATGCAACGTCGTAAAGCCCCATGCTTATATAACCGAGAATAACGCTCTCGTCGTTATCTTCCCATGTGTGCGGGCTCCATTTGCCGGGAATACCCGAATAAAGCGCGTTGTAAGTATATGTTTTTGCGCTTGGCGTAGGAACATCGGGATCATCGGGGTTCGGATTCGGCTTCGAATTCGATTTACCGCACGCAAAGCCCGTAAATGCAACAGTTACGAGCATCAATGCGGTAAGACACGCGATAATCAATTTTTTCATTGTCTTTTTCATATTGACCTCCATAATTAGAATCTTTTTTACAAAAACCGATAAGCGGTTTTTTCGCAAAGCGTTTAACGTTTGTTTTGTTTGGTCGCCAGACCAAACAAAAGAGCGTACGCTCTTCGCAATTTTCTTGCTTGTCGATTTTTAACTATTATATACTAACATTGAATAAATGTCAAAAATATTTACGCGATTTTTTAAATTATGCTATTCTTTGTTCTTATAAGATATATAACTTATGCTTATATATTATCTTTCGCTTTGAGTAAAATATGACCTTTATGCTTGCAAAAGGTACAATTTCGACAAAAATAAGTTAAGGTTAAATATTGTTTCAATTTTATTTATATTTTACAAATATTTGTATATATTCAATATTACCGTTATAATATGCAATATTTTAAATAAATATTACGGTTTATGCGATATTAAAACATTTTTATTAAGAAATCGTTGTATATTTTCGGCATTTTTGTTATAATTCGTGTATGGAAAACATCGTAATAAACAAAATAGCGCATATCGAAACGAAGTTTAAAGAAAAATTCGGTATTCCTCGCCAAAGCGGTAGAGTAAAAACGCTTTCGGGCGTTATAGTATTTGAAAAAGAGTTTAAAAACCCCGATTTTTTTAGAGGTCTGGAAAACTTTTCGCATTTGTGGATTATTTTCGGGTTCGACAAAGCGAGAAATAAACTACCCGCCCCGACCGTCCGACCGCCGAGGCTGGGCGGGAACACTCGCACGGGCGTGTTTGCGACACGCTCCCCCTACCGCCCCAACAATTTGGGCTTGACGCTTGCGAAAATCGAGCAAATCGATTACGAAAAATGCGAGATATTCGTTTCGGGCATAGATATTTTAAACGACTCGCCCGTATACGATATAAAACCGTATATTCCGTACGCGGATTACGCGCCGGACGCAAAAGGCGGGTTTGCGGACGAGTTCTCCGATTATAAACTTACCGTCGAGTATGACGAAAAGATTTTTTCGGGGATTTGCGAAGCGGACAAGGAAACGATTATCGCCTGCATTGCGGACGACCCGCGCCCCGCTTATAAAAAAGACGGCGACGAAGTTTATAAAATGAAGTACGGCAACCTTGACGTTTCGTTTTGCGTAAAAGACGGCATCGCAAAAATTACGGAAATAATCGTCGAATAACCGCTTATATCGTCGGATATGAAAAACGGACGCTTTTATTTGCGTCCGTTTTTACTTTTTATGCTACTATATATAAATAAAGTATATTCAAGGCGGTAAAAAAATGTTATCTGCAACTCAACTGAAAGAATACATAC
The DNA here is from genome assembly GCA_934271725.1 of uncultured Clostridia bacterium. Lineage (GTDB taxonomy): Bacteria > Bacillota > Clostridia > Christensenellales > Borkfalkiaceae > CAKQSC01. The sequence goes on along the minus strand of CAKQSC010000026.1, from coordinate 4,556 downwards.
CAACCGAAAAATCCTTATTCGATATGGCAAGTCTGTTTTCCGTTTTGTCCGATCCTACTCGCCTTAAAATCATTTCCGCCCTGTCGTTGTCCTCTCTTACCGTAACGGAAATTACCGAAACGCTCTCGTTAAATCAAACAACCGTATCTCACCAACTGAAAACGCTTAAAGACAACGGTTACGTAATTGCCGAGCGGAACGGAAAAAATATTCGTTACGCCCTTAAAGACGAAAACATAAACGATATTCTTTTAAGCAGTGTGATTTTCTTAGGCTACTGACAGAAAAAACACGGTCTGATAAGAGTTCCCGAAACGTTTGCTTTCACCGACGTTTTTGTTTATACCGTCCGCCTACAACACGGACATTATAAAACCGACGATTGCGTTAAAACTGCCGAACTGCTTTTTCTTGCAAACGTATTCGGCGTGTACCAAATCTTTGACAATTCTCACGATTCTGTAAGACTTTTCGTCTTCCGTAATTATGAACTTGTCATCCCCCTTGTTTACTATAAACATCATCTTCAAAAATTTCTCCTTACTTTTTGTATAATATTATGGGTATATTATATTTTATATAGTATTACTTGTCAAGACTTTTCACGGATTTTTTATTATTTTTATATGCGGTGGCAAGTCCGCCCTCGGACGTTTCCCTATACATGCAAGAAATGTCCTTGCCCGTTTTATACATGGTTTCGACAACCATATCGAAAGATATTTTGCGGGAATACGTCAGAAACGTCGCAAGGTTTACGGCGTTTATAGCCCTCATCGCCGCTACGGCGTTTCTTTCTATGCAAGGTATCTGAACAAGACCGCCCACGGGATCGCAAGTCAAGCCCAAATGATGTTCGAGAGCCACTTCCGCCGAATATTCCGTCTGATCTATGTCCATGCCGTTTATTTCGGAAAGCGCGCCCGACGCCATAGAACACGCCGTGCCTATTTCCGCCTGACAACCGCATTCCGCACCGCTTACGGACGCGTTGGTTTTAACAACGTTGCCTATAATGCCCGCGACTTTAAGCGCGTTTATGATTTTTTCGTCGTTCAATTTGTTTTTTCGTTTATAGTAATACAAAATAGCGGGAAGCACTCCCGAAGCACCGCAGGTAGGCGCGGTTACTATTTCGCCCGCGCTTGCATTTTCTTCGCCGACGGCAAAAGAGAACGCGCAGACAAGCCTGTTTTCCTTCGTTATATCGTCTTCGTTTTCGACTTTCGATTCGTAAAGAACTTTGGCTTTCCTCTCAACGCCGATACCGCCCTCTAATATTCCGCTTTTGCTTAAACCGTTTTCTATCGAGCGTTGCATTTTTTGCCATACGAGGCGTAAATAGTCGTTTATCTCTTCACCCTCGAATCTGTCCGCATATTCGCAAAGCCTTATATTTTCCCGTTTGCAATATTCCGCTATTTCCGTAAAGTTTTTATGTGGGTAAACGTCGGGAGAAACCTCGACTTTCGCACCTTCTATCCGTATATCGCCTCCGCCTATGCTTATGACTCTCAACCGCCCGATTTCCGCGCCGTTTTTATATGCCGACATGTCGAACGTGTTAGGGTGCGGAATATCTTCTTTTCGGGTATCGAAAATAACCTCGCCTTTAAGATTTCCGAGAGTTTGCTCTATAACTTTGTCCGTCATGTGCCCTTTTCCCGTTCTTGCAAGCGATCCGTACAAAAACACTTTATATTCGTCCGCATCGGGAAACTTTTCCTTAAAGACTTTGCACGCCGACTCGGGCCCCATAGTATGCGAACTCGAAGGTCCCCTTCCTATTTTATATAATTCTTTTAAACTTTTCATAACGTTTAAGACAAAAGGCGGTTTTCACCGCCTTTTATTTATTCCCTTGTACAATTTTCTATAACCAACTCGACTTCTTTCGGCGCAACTATTTTAGCGTAAGTTTTGCCGTTTCTGTTTTCGGCGTGAAGCGTTACCGCTCCGCACTCCGTCGGGAAAGTCGCGTCGACGTATTCGAGTCCGTCGAGATGCGGATTCACAAGAAGTTTTTTCGCGCCGAAATCCAACGCTTCAAACCCCGCAACGCGATGAAGAAGGTAATGAACGGGACCGCACGACCAGCCGTGGCACAGACTATGGCGGAATCCCTTATAACAAAATGCGCCGTTATCGCCGTGAATGTCGCTTTTCCCTTCCGGAACGAAATCGTCTATCGGCGCGGCGTTGTTAAGCCATTCTATATCGAAATCTTCCCAAAACGAGGTTGCCCCCATTTTAAGCATACCGCCATAGTATTCTTTCATACAATCGAGCGCGCCTTTGTAGTTGCCGGCCATTGCGATTGCCGTAAGAATATAATAACTCATAAAGGTAGAGAAACCTTTCGCACCGCCGTCAAGCAGAAAACTTTCCATTTTCTCGGGCTTTACAAGACCGCTGTACACCAAAAACGCTCCGCATTGTTTCGCCCATTCCAAAGTATTGTCTTTTTTTGCGATTTTTTCAAGCAACTCGTCCGCATGAGCAAGTTTTTTGCCGAAACACGCAAAAGCCTCTTTCGCTTTGTTTACAGCCGTATACATAATCGCGGTTACGCCCTTTTCCGCATCCGGCTTGCCGTGCGTGGGCCAGTCGAAAAACAAAGTAAAGTTATATTTGCCGTTATCGTCCACCAGACCGTTAAACTGTTCTATGATAGCCGAAATATAATCGAGATTGCTTTCAAGCCACTCTTTATCACCCGTTTCGTAACAGTAATCGTAAAGAGCGATTATGTACCAAAGCGAATAAACGGGCATTCCGTTTATAAAGTCGGGAACGCTATATTGCTTTTTTATAAAATCGAGAGATTTTTTAACTATGTCGTTTTTGCCGTAAAGACACGCTATCGCTTTCGTTTCGGGGTGCAAATCCCCCATCCAGACAAGACGATCTCTCTTTATGCCGTCCCATATATAATTCTGCATATTAAGACGAAGAGTATACGACGCAACGTCGAAAATCTTATTCACCGTATCGTCGTTACATTTAAAGTCGCCTACGGGAACGTCCTCTCTCATTACGCTTACCGCCACTATCGTGTGCAAAAATATACGCTTATCGTCGAGATTGTCCACTCTTAAAAATCTGAATCCCGTCTGACAAAACTGCATATCCGAAAAATTAACGAGATGAACGACGACATCTCTTGTCGAGTGGTCGTTCGTAGCGTTCTTTTTTCCGCCGAGTTCGGCACACGTTTCCGCAACCGACTCGCCGAAACGAATTCTCACCGAAGCGGAATTATCGGCATTTTCGACGTTTCTCGTAAGTATTCTTGCCGTGCCGTGCATTTCTTTTCCGAAATCGAGAATAACATATCCTCGCGGATTAAGCGTTATTACGTTTTTTTCGACGAAATCCGCTTGTAAATCTTTCTCCGCCAAAAATGCCTGCGCGTTATCTACGTTTTCCGATTTTACTATTCTTTTCGCAAAAACGTTTCTTCTGACCATAGTGTCTACGTATTTATCCATATTTATCTCCAAAATAAGTCCGATACGTTGATTTTATCATATAAAAATACAATAGTCAATCAACTTTTCAATTTAACGAAATATTCTGTAATTTTTCATACTTTTTATATGCCGTTTCTCTTACGGAAGAATCTATTTTACCGCTTGCAAACGCTTCGTCGCACAATTTTTTTGCAAGCAGAACGGTTTCGACGCCGTAACAGAGATTGCCCACCTCTCCGAAAAACTTTCCGCTTTGTCTTTCGCCTAAAAAATCACCCGAACCGCGCATTTCGTAGTCTTTGTCGGCAATGTCGAATCCGTTGTCGCAATCAACGAATACTTTAAGCCTTTCAAGCGATTTCTCCGACTCCGAATTCGTAAGTAAAAAACAGTAACTTTGCAAATCCGATCTGCCGACTCGCCCTCTTAACTGGTGCAACTGCGAAAGCCCGAATCTGTCGGCGTCGTATATAACCATTACGGTGGCGTCCGCAACGTCTATGCCGACTTCTATAACCGTGGTCGAAACAAGGCAATCGTACTCTTTGTTCTTAAACGCCGTCATAACGGCGTTCTTTTCTTTGTCCTTCATTTTGCCGTGTAAAAGAGCGATTTTAAGATGAGGAAGTTTTGCTTTTAACCCGTCGTAAAGTTCGGTAACGCTCATCACCGTACCCTCTTCGTCCTCTTCTATTTTAGGACAGACAAAATACGTCTGATGTCCGATTTTCGCCTCGTTTTCGATATAAGAAAGCATTCCGTCGTATTTATAAGCGGGTACTATTCTCGTCAGTACGGCGGTTCTTTGTTTCGGCTTTTCTTTTATAACGCTTACGTCGAGATCTCCGTAAAAAATAAGCGAAACGGTTCTCGGAATGGGCGTCGCGCTCATAACCAAAAGGTCGCAAACGTCATTTCCTTTTGAAAGCAGTTTGCTTCTTTGCGAAACGCCGAAACGATGCTGTTCGTCGCATACGGCAAAGGCAAGATTGTTAAACTCCACGTCTTTTTGCAACACGGCGTGAGTTGCGGAAAGTATCTGTATTTCGCCCGATCTCAACCTTTGTTTTATGTCCTTTTTCT
>CAKQSC010000025.1 GCA_934271725.1 uncultured Clostridia bacterium | reverse complement strand
GAAAAGGACGGCGACGCAACGTATATAGCCCTCGCTACGAGAAAAGGTCTTATCAAAAAGACGGCTTTGTCCGAATTTGAAAGTATCAGAAAAGTGGGTAAAATCGCAATTTCGATTACGGAAGGCGACGAACTCATTACCGCGTCGTTCACCAACGGCGACGACGAGTTCCTTCTCGCTTCTCACGACGGCAAGTGCATAAGATTCTCCGAAAAGGACGTAAGACCTACGGGAAGAGACACGCAGGGCGTAAGAGGCATAGAACTTGCGGACGACGACAGCCTCGTCGATATGACGGTGCTTAAAGAAGGCAAACTCGTTCTGACGCTCGGCGAACAGGGCTTCGGCAAGGTTTGCGACATTGACGAATACAGACTTCAAAACCGCGGAGGCAAAGGCATTAAGGCGGGCGTATTCAACGAGAAAACGGGCGATCTCGTCAATATGAAACTCGTTTCGCCCGAATCGGACGACGTTATGATTATAGCCGACAACGGCATTATAATAAGAATACACGCGGACGAAATCGCAAAGATAGGAAGAGACACTCTGGGCGTCAGAGTGATGAAAACGGCGGATACCGGTAAGATAGTAGCGGTTGCCGTTACGGAAAGAGAAGAGGACGAACCCGAAACGGAAGAAACGGAAAACGCGGTCGACGAAGTCGGCGCCGACGGTGAAAACGGCGGGACGGATTCGGGCGTTTCGGACGGAACCGTAAACGGTAACGACGGCGGAGATAACGCATGATAAGCGACTACGACTTGATGCGTTTAAGCGAAAGCGCGGACGGCGAAGGCTTTTCTCACGAAGACGCGGAAGAAATGAAAACGCCCGACGGTAAAATAACCTCGGGCGACGTTACCGTAAAAATAAACAAGAAAAAGACGGATGACAAGGCAAAATATTTAAAAGACAAACAAAAGTATTTCGATTATTACGACGATATAAAACTGACGCCGAAAGACGATTGGTAAAGGAGGCATTTTATGAAAAACGAAAAGAGTAAAGAAGAACTTTTGAAAGAACAATTGTTTTACACAAAGAAAAAAGCGTTTAAAGACGCTACGGAAGGGTATAAAAAGGACGTATTCGCATATGCGCAAGGATACGTAGATTTCCTTAACGCGTCGAAAACGGAAAGAGAAGCGACGGCAACGGGCATAGAACTCGCAAAAACGGCGGGATTTATCGAATATAATCTCGGCGACGAACTCAAAGTCGGCGGAAAGTATTATCTCAACAACAGAGGCAAGAGTTTAATCGCTTTTAAAATAGGCAAAAAGGATTTGGAAAAGGGCGTCAAGATTTGCGCGGCGCACATAGATTCTCCGAGGCTCGATTTAAAACAGCACCCTCTTTACGAAAGCGAAGAGTTGGCGTATTTTAAACCGCATTATTACGGCGGAATAAGAAAGTATCAGTGGACGACCATTCCCCTTGCTCTTCACGGCGTTGTCGTTAAAGCGAACGGCGAGAAAGTAAACGTCGTTATCGGCGAGGACGAAAGCGACCCCGTGTTCTGCATAACCGACCTTCTTCCTCACCTTGCGAAAGATCAGTCGGCGTTGCCTCTCGCTACGGCAATCAACGGCGAAGGACTTAATCTTTTGATAGGAAGCGAACCTTACGGCGACGTGAAAGACGCCGTTAAACTCAACGTGTTAAGACTTTTAAACGAAAAGTACGGAATTACGGAAAGCGACCTTATTTCTTCCGAAATATGCGCCGTTCCCGCAAACAAAGCAAGAGATCTCGGGCTTGACCGCTCTATGATTTTAGGTTACGGACACGACGATAGAGTTTGCGCTTATCCCGCGCTTACCTCTCTTCTCGACGACGACGGGGACAACACGGTTATAACCGTTCTTGCCGACAAAGAGGAAATAGGCAGTGAGGGCGTAAGCGGTATGAGATGTAAACTTCTCATAGATTTGCTCGGCGAAATAGCAAAAGCGTTCGGCAAAGACGTCGCAGTTATAAAATCACGTTCGGCTTGTCTTTCCGCGGACGTTTCGGCGGGCTTCGATCCTTTGTATCCCGAAGTGTTCGAGAAAAACAACTCCGCTTTGATGAACGCGGGCGTGGTTATGTGCAAGTTCACCGGTTCGAGAGGAAAGAGCGATTCTAACGACGCAAGCGCGGAGTTCGTAGGCGAAATAAGAAGAATATTCGACGGCGCAAACGTTTTGTGGCAGACAGCGGAACTCGGCAAAGTAGACGTCGGCGGTGGCGGAACGGTTGCCAAATATATCGCGGAGCACAATATAGATACCGTCGATTTGGGCGTTCCCGTGCTTTCGATGCACGCTCCGCTCGAAGTTATCGCAAAAACGGATTTGTACGAAACGTATAAGGCGTTTAAGGCGTTTGCGAAATCCTGAAACGGGAGAGGGTTATGCATATCGAAGTGTTGACTTTGGAACAGGCGAAATCGGTTTATAAAACGGAAATGAAAAAAGATTTTCCGTCGCAGGAATTAAAACCTTTCAAAAAAATCGAAAACCTGATATTAAAGGGTAATTACGAGTGTCTGGGACTGTTCGACAACAGTCGTATGCTCGCATGCGCATTCGCCGTTAAAAACTCGGACAGGTGCGTTCTTATCGATTATCTCGACGTGTTTGCGAAATACAGACACCGTGGCATAGGCTCGCAACTTTTAACGCTTGTAAAAGAAAGGTATTCGGGTTTTAAAAGCATTCTCGCGGAAGTGGAATCGGAAGAATATTATTCGGGCGACGCAAGATATTGCAAGGAAAAGAGAATAGAGTTTTATACGAAAAACGGCTTTACGGCAACCGATTACGGCGTCGTTATGAACGGCGTACGACTGAAAGTTTTCGAGTATAAAAAGGAAGAGCACGATTACGATTTGCTTCTTGAACTTTATAATCTCTATTTCATACTTTACCCCGCAAAGAAAGTCGGAACCAAAATATCCGCCTATAAAATAAACTAAAACCTTATAACGACGCGCGACGGCATTTTTTGCCGTTGCGTAACTTAGAAAAAGCACCCCGTCCGCGAAACTTGCGGACGGGGTGTTTTTTTATTGCATAAATTGTCGGATAAGCGTAAATTGTTTGTCCGAACGTACGCTTGATTTCGGGGCAATGCCGACGGGGGAACCGAGAGGCTCGATGACCGACAGAGTGATTATTTGTCTAAATGTACGTCCAACTGAGGGGAAACACCGACGGGGTAAACCGAGAGGCTCGATAACCGACAGGTGTGATTATTTGTCTAAATGTACGTCCAATTGAGGGAAAGGTATGGAAATGTCGTTTTCGTCGAAAGCCTTTTTAACGTTTTCCGTCATATCGAAATAAACGTCCCAGTATTTGTCCGTATTGCACCACATCGTGGAGAAAATCTCTAAACTGTTGTCGCCGTGCTTTTTAACTCTTGCGGTCGGCGCGGGATCTTTTAAAACGGCGGGGTGTTCGTCCGCAATGCGTTTTATAATCTCTTTCGCCTTATCGAAATCGTTTGAATAAGAGATGCAGAAAGTCAAATCTACACGGCGTGTGCCGTTTGCCGAATAGTTGGTAATTTCGCTTGACGACAGTTTGCTGTTGGGTATATATATAATTTTATTGTCGGGCGTACGCAGTTTGGTGTTGCAGATAAAAATATCTTCTACCGTTCCTTCAAACCCGTTGGACGCGATATAATCGCCGTCCTTGAAAGGGTGGGTTATAAGCAAGAGTATTCCGCCCGCCATATTAGAAAGCGTTCCGTTGACGGCAAGACCTATTCCTACGCCGAGCGATGCGATAAGAGCGGAAACCGCGGAGGTATCTATTCCGAGATAACCTATCAGGGCGAGAACTATAAGAACTTTCAATATAACTTTTATTACGTAAGACAACGTTCTGTAAACGGTCGCGTCGAGGCGGTTGGATGCAAGCGTTCCCAACTTGCTTTTTTTCTTACCTTTTCTTTCGATCGATTTGCTTATTTTGTTGATGACGATAAACGATACTATTAAAATAATTATGGAAATTAGTAGTTTTATTCCCGTGTGAGTCAACCAGTTCTGAACGGTTGCCCAGATTTCCTGCCAGTTCATTTCAGACCATTCCTTTATATATAGTGTACAACAGTATACATTTTTTACCCGTATAAGTCAAACGATAACGAAAAAAATCTCCCCGATGACAGGGAGATTTTTTATTGTGTCGGATTTTGTCGGTTTTTATGGTTTAATATCTCTTTTCGCGGTTAAGTCTGTAAATAAGGTATATGGAAGTAACCGCTACGGAAGTTGCAAGCAGAACGAATATCAGCGTGTTTCGGAGCGCGTTTTTGCCTTTTTGAGAAAACGCCTTTTCGGAAACGTAACCTATAACGAGGTTGTCGCCCTGTTCGATATGAACGAGTCTGTATCCGTTTTCTTCGCCTAAAACTTTAACTTTTACGTCTTGCGAGAGATAGGTTATAACCGTTTCGAGGTCTTGCGCGTACACGGCGACTTTGCCGTTTTTAACGCTGATTTTTTCGTAACGGTAATTTTTAAGAGCAAGGTCCTCCATAAGCGTTCCGCTTGTAAGTCCCGTGTAAACGTATGCGTAAACGACGCCGTTTTCCGTTTCGTAGGAAACGTAAGAAAAGTTTCTGCCGTTAAAGTCTACCGTTTTGATAACGGTAAGAATTGTGTTTTCGTCAAGTATTTCCGCGCCCGTCAAAAATACGGGGGAAGATTTATTGTCCCATACGGTGGGATCGCCGTCGGTTGGTACCCCGAACAACAACGGATAGTTGTAAACGCCGGCGGTCGTTATCGTGTAGACTTTGGTGATTTTTGCCTCTTTAAAGGGGGCTTCCGCCACAACCGCGTTGGATTTTTTGACGAAACACGCCGTTTTTCCGAGAAGAACGTCGAAAAGTTCCGTTTCGCCTATTTTGATATACAAAGATTCGCCGTCGTACGTTTCGTAGTCGACGTACGAAAAAGTCGTTCCGTCTAACTTAAACACGTCGAAATTAAATATCTTCGTGCCGGGTTGAAGTTTCAAAAACGTTATATCGTCCGACGCGGAAGCACTTGTAAGCGAAAGCGCGTCGGGTATTTTTACGTTGGTTACGCATGAAAGCACGACGGGGGATTTGGCAATCAGTCCTTTGCCGTCGAAAGAGAAATATGCGTTGCTGTCGTAATAGTCGAGGGCGAACGAATTGACGGAAAGGCTTTGCGGAAGATTTTCGTTTACGGTGATTCCGTATTCGCTAATGGAGTCTTCGCCTTTTTTGAGAATCGCGAGTTTATTGTCGTATTTTAAAAGATAAAGGTTGCCAGATAGGTCTACCTGTATTTTTTTAGCCGTCACGGAAAGGGGTTTTGCGGTAACGGAACCGTCTTTCGCGCCGTAAAAATATACGTTGCGGTTGGTGCCGTTGTCCGTATACACGTAAATATTGCCTTCTATGTCGACGGTCATTTTTTTTGCGTTTTCCGTTACGGAAATGCTTGTCGGACTTTCGGTAAGAAGATTTTCTTCGCTGTATCTTGCAACGAAATCGTTGTTGGTGTGTTTAAGCACGTAAAAATATCCGTCCGAAAAAGACACGTCGCAAACGCTTATGTTCGTTTCGTAATTGTCGTATCTCGTCGAACCGTAAATCATTACGGGAAGTTTCGTTTTAAGGTCTATGAAAGCAAAACATGATGAGTTTGCTATCAGCGCGTATTTGTCGCCCGCGCACAGCATATTCGGCGTGAAAGATATTTCGCCTATGTCGCCGAGTCGTACGGAGTCGGTTATTTTTCCGTTTTTTATCACGGAAAGTTTTTCAGTTTCGAGAGTATACGTAACGCCTTCTCTGACGGCAACGTCCGTTACGCTGTAAAGTCTCGTTTTATAGTTGACTTCCGTCGCGACGCATATATCCGCGTATTCGTAGTTCTCGGGCGAATAACCTTTCACGGCATTTTCGTTTTTATCCGCTACGAAAAGAACTCCTTCGTAAGTGCAAAGCCCCTGCGGATCTTTAAGCACGGAAAAATCCGTCGACGTTTTGTCTGCGGATATTGCCGTTTCGGCGGTGCCTTTGTCGGAAAGTTCTATCGCCGTAACGTTTGCGTTGTCTTCCCCCGTTACCGTCATATAAAGCACGTTTTCGTACACCGTTACGTATTTTACGTTGGTTGCTATGGTAAGCGTGGAAGAAACTAAAAGACCGAAAGTCGCATCGTAATTAAGCGCGATTTCGCCGTCGGATTTTATTATGCCCGAACGCTTTATCACAGTGTTCGTCGTTCCCGTGGCGAAATAGTAAAGGTAATCGTCGTTTATTATTACGGCTGTTTTGTCAATCGTCTGAACGGTTGCCGAATATACGGATAAATCGTTTCTGTCGTAAACTCTTACCTGACCGTTCTGCGACACGGCAAGGTAGTTTTCGTTTGCCGAAAAATAGGCGCAGGGTATGTTAAGATTCAACGGTTCGGGATTTTCCGCCGTAAAGGAAAATGACCATAAGTTAAGACCGCTGTCGAGAAGATACAGCGTTTCGCCTACCGTTTCTATTTGCTTTATCTCGTTGGCTTCTTCCCATGTAAAGCCCTGATTGTTTTCGCCCAGCCAACGGTTTGAGAGTTTGTCGTAAACGGATATTCTGTCGCTTTCCGCAACGGCAAAATAGTTGTCCGTGGCGGAAACGTCTATCGGCGAAGTTAGCGCGTAGTATTCGAGATACGTTGACGGCGAAGATATGCCGAGAGAAACGTCCGTACTTTCGTAACCGTCGATAGCGTATGCCGTAACGAAAGAAAAGGAGACAATCGCCGTAAGCAGCAGAACGACGAAGGACGCAATATGCAGTTTTATGTTTTTTAAGTATTTCATAATGCACTTATCAAAATCTTTTTTATAAAGTATACCAAAAAAATATAAAAATGTATAGGCATTTAGTCAATATTTTTTTCGATTTTAAAAATAAAAAAATTAAAAATACGCGGTTCTGTCATATTTTAGGTGCTAATATGTACCCGAAAAGGCATCGTAAAAATCCTAAAACGGGCTTTTGGCGATTTTAGCCGAAAATAATACCGCAAACGAAAGTATTTTGTCAAGGTTTACCGACACGAAAAAGAAATTATTCGACTTTTTTTAATTTTTTTGTCGGTAAATATTGAAAAAACGGTCGTAAGTGTGTTTTAATGTAGTCGTGATTAAGCGCGGAGTATTAAAAAAAACGTATCCGCCGTGTCTTTGAAGTCAACTTAATATTGATTTTTTACTTATGATAAATGTCCGGAAAGAGTTTTTTCGGGCATTTAAAAAACACAAAAAATAAACATTTGTTTATTCTCGAAAACCCTAGTAATTTTCTGGCAAAAACAAACACCGAAAAAACGGTTGTTTTACCGAAATTAAAACTTAAAAGGAGGCAAGTATATGAAAAATTACGGTAAAGTTTTATTGTATTCGTATCCGAAACTTACGAAACTGAAAACGCAACTCACATCTCTTGCGATGGACAAGGCGATTGCGAGTTTCTATTCGGAGTATGACTGCGAAAGAATTGCAAAAGACATTATAAGACTGCACGACGCGGAAAACATTATCGGGGAAACGAAAGAGAAAATGGACAAGGCTTTGGGTAAGTTTACGAAAGAGGAGATAGAGTATTTCGAGCACAGGTATTTTAAAACGCAGGTCGTCGAAAAGTTGAAGCCGAGGTCGGACGACAGACAATATTTCAGAATACAGCGAAAATTGTTTTTAAAGTTTATGGCGTATCTCGAAAGGGCGGGACTTACGGAAGAGTGGTACGATAAAAACTGTCTGAAACTCAGATATTTTTCGGATATGAGCGCGCTTTACGAAGAGGCGCGGTTGTAGGTTACATACGTCGGGCAAAGTGAAGGGCTTTTGCCCGTTTAGCGAGGGGGTTGGGTTGCGTGCTTTGAAAGAAAGGGGTGGCGTTGCCCGTCGAGCGAGGACGTCGTGTTGCGTGCTTTGAAAAGAAAGGTTGCGGGCGGAAGCGGTTTATGCCGATTGTCGTTTAACGTACGACGGAGCGGTGCGGACGGAACGGGAAAAGTTACCGTGACGAGCGTGTACGTAGTGAGGAAGCAAGAGAAGCGCGACGGAGTTCGGGCGTGTCGGAAAGCGGGCATAGGCAACGGAGTTCGGGCGTGTCGAAAATCCGCGACGCCCGACGGAACGGGGAAACTTGCCACGGCAAGAGAGGCGCGACGGCGGTGAACGTAAGTGAAGAAAATCAGGGAACGCTTGCGTTTTTGTCTTTCTTTTTGGGTTTTACGAAAAAAGATACGAACACGCACAGAGAGGCGAGCGAAACAAGGACTATAATCGCTATTTTAAGGGCGTTCATTCCGGAAGATTTTTCCGTAGATTCTTTAACCGTTTCGGGCTTTCGTTTTTCGTATTCGTTTTCGGGTACGTCGAAAGGCGAAAAGTTAACCGCTTCCGCATAACCGAAAGTATTTTCGTATCTTACGTAATAAAGTTCGGAGCCGTAAAGATTCGCTCTTCCGAAATAAGTAAAAGTTCTGCCCGAAAAAACGTTTCTTAAAACGGTCTGCATTTTCGCGTCCTGAAAAATCTGCAAGGGATTTGCGGAAGTTATTTCGAGATTAAGATAAGGTTCCGTTACGCTGTCGTCTACGGAGGAAAGTTGACTTCTCTTAACGTAGCCGTCTATAAGAGGGGTTCCCGACGAGTCGTATAAAAAAGCGCGCGCGCTTTCCTCTTCTCCCCGAGTAGTCTTTACAAAGTAAGTAACGGGCAGTTCAAACACGGGTTTTAAGAAGTCGGCGTCCTCGTACACATATATTCCGTTCGTTTGCGCTTGAAGATATACGTAATCGTCGGCGTAAGCGGGAACGGGCAAAACGCAAAGGCAGAAAAAAGCCGTAAAAAACAAGACGAGTAGTTTCATAATCACATTGTAAACGGGGCGGAAAGAAATATAAAGGATAATTATGTCAAATAAAAACGAAGTTAGCCGAAAACGCAATAACAATATTACTCCGCTTGAAAAGCAGGCTATAAAACGCCTTGTCGAGTTGAACGCGGAAAAGAAAAGAAGAGAAAAAAGCGCGGTCGCTTTAAAAAGTTACAACACGGGGGATAAAGTGCATTTAAAGCAACTCGCGTTTCATAAATGCCAAAAGAGAAACAGGTGGGTTTTTGGGGGAAACAGAAGCGGAAAAACGGAGTGCGGAGCGGTTGAATGTATATATACGGCGTTGGGTATTCATCCGTACAGACAAAACAGAAAAAACGTGTTCGGGTGGGTGGTGTCGTTAAGCAGAGAAGTTCAACGCGACGTCGCGCAGAAAAAGATTTTAAAGTATCTGCCGAAAGACAAGATAATCGGCATAACTATGTCGGAGGGGAGCAAAGGCTCGCCCGAATACGGGGTTATCGACCAGATACGGGTGAAAAACGCGCTCGGTGGAGAATCCGTGATAGGCTTTAAAAGTTGCGAGGAGGGGCGGGAAAAGTTTCAGGGCAGTTCTCTCGATTTCGTGTGGTTTGACGAAGAACCGCCCGAAGATATATATAAAGAATGTAAAATGCGACTTATCGACAAGAAAGGAGATATGTTCGGCACGATGACGCCTCTTAAAGGGTTGACTTTCGTATACGACGAGATTTTTCTTAACGTCAATAACGACGATAACGTGTGGTACGAATTCATAGAGTGGGCGGACAATCCCTACCTAGACAAGGCGGAAATAGAAGAACTTACGAAAAATATGTCGAACGACGAGTTGGAGTCGAGAAGATACGGCAAGTTCCGTTCGGGAACGGGGCTTGTATATCCCGAGTTCGACGAAAATCTGCACGTAATAGAACCTTTCGACGTTCCCGCGGACTGGCAGGACAATATCTCTATCGATCCCGGACTTAACAATCCTCTTTCGTGTCATTGGTACGCGGTGGACTACGACGGCAACGTATACGTAGTCGCCGAGCATTTCGAGGCGGGTAAAGGTATAGAGTATCACGCGGACAAAATCAAAGAAATATCCGAAAGGCTTGGGTGGAAAAAAGGCAACGGAGGACGGTACGACGCGCTTATAGATTCCGCGTCGGAACAAAAAACGCTCGCTTCGCCCCGTTCCGTCGCAGAACTGTTTTACGACTACGGCATAAACGTGAATACGAGAGTCAACAAAGATTTGTTCACGGGCATACAGCGCGTTAAAAGTTATCTCTCGGGTTGCGGAGGAAAACCTAAACTTTACGTATTCAAAACGTGTCCCGTTATGATTTCCGAGTTCAAGAGTTATTGGTGGGGAACGGGGGACAGACCGAAAAAAGTCGACGACCACGCTATGGACGAGTTGAGGTATTACATTATGACGAAGCCCGAGAACAACCCGATAATCAAAAAAAGTTTTATAGAGGCGGACAAGGAAAGACGGTACAGAAAACTGCGACGTAACCGAAAGAACGAATTTTTATGATAAGGAGGAAAAATGGCGGACAAAAAAATAGAAAAAGCGTTGCTTAAAAAGGCTTTGGGCTACGACGCGAAAGAGATTATAGAAGAGTACGGAGAGGTCGACGGGGACGTTAAACTGCTTAAACGGAAAGTAACCATTAAAAACGTACCGCCCGACGTTACGGCGATAAAGATGATAACGGACGGCGCGAAAGACCTTTCCGAACTCACCGACGAAGAGTTGGAAGAAGAAAAGGGAAAACTTCTTAAACTGATAAAAAACAAGGAGATATGAAATGGTAAAAGACAAAAAGAAAGAAGTTCTTATGCGGGCGGAAAAAATCAGGCTCGGCAAACTTGCCGAATACGTGTTTAAGGAATACGAACGCAGAAGAGAAGAACGCAAACCTTATGAAGCGGAATGGAAACTCAACGCCGATTATTACGAGGGCAGACAGTATCTCGGGCTTACCGAAGATTACGAAACGGTGAGTTTCGACGGCGGTTACGACTGGCAACCGAAAAGGGTGTATAACCATATCGCGCCCGTGATAGAATCCAAACTCGCAAAGTTGGCAAGGGTTCGTCCCGTCATAAACGTTTCGCCCGTAGGCGACGACGCGAAAGATTACGAGTCGGCCGGAATTTGCAAAAAGGTTCTCGATTCCGCTTATGACAGACTTTCTCTCAACGACGTTATTTTAAAGGTAACGGAGTACAGCGAAGTGTTCGGCACGGGGTTCTATAAAATAATATGGAACAACGACGGCGGTGAAAAAATAACCAAAGACGGGCTCGAACAGGAAGTCCCGAAAACGGGAGATATAGAGGTACGCGCGGTTATGCCTTTTTCCGTTTACCCCGATTCTTTGTATAACGAGGATTTAAAGGACTGTAAGTCGATTATTCAATCTTCCGTTATGTCCGTCAAAGATATTTTCGGCATTTATGGCAAAGAGGTTATCGCGGAGAAGATAACGCCCGCGTTTTCAAAAAACGGGAAGAAAAAAACGGAGGATTCCGCGCTCGTTCTCGAATATTACGAAGCGCCGTCCGCCGAATATAAAAACGGAAGAATGATAACCGTTTGCGGAAAAGAAGTTTTATACGAGGGCGAGTTGCCTTTCGTAAACGGCGACGGCGAAAAGAGGGGTATTCCTTTCGTAAAACAGATTTCGGTCAAAGAAGTGGGTAAGTTTTTCGGTTCTTCCGTAATAAAACGGCTTATACCCGTTCAAAGAGCGTATAACGCCGTGAAAAACAGAAAGCAGGAGTTTTTAAACAGGCTTTCCACGGGGGTGCTTTCGGTAGAGGACGGTTCCGTCGACACGGACGACCTTGCGGACAACGGACTCGAACCGGGAAGAATAATAGTATACCGTCAGGGTTCGGCTAAACCCGAAATGATGGGCGAAACCGCAATGCCACCCGATTTTGAAAAAGAAGAAGAAAAACTGCTTGCGGAGTTCAGCACGATAAGCGGAGTAAACGACTTGTCCGTCGACGGAATCAGCGCGAGCGCGGTCTCGGGAACGGCTCTCGAACTCATTTTCTCGCAGGATAACGAAAGAATGTCTTTGTGCGCGGAAAATCTGAGAAAAGCGTTGCTCGAAACGTATCGTCAGATTTTACGGCTTTTCCGTCAGTTTGCGACGTTCGTAAGAAAAGGAGAAATTAAAAGCAAACACGGCGTCGAAATATTTACATTTTCGGGCGAAAACCTCAATACGGACAAGGTTGAATTCGCAAGCGAAAACGAACTTCTTTACACGCCCGTTCAGAAAAAGGCTATGCTTCTCGAACTTTATTCGAGCGGACTTCTCAATAAAGAAAACGGACTGGGCGACGAAACGAGAAGCAAACTTTTGGAACTTCTGGGCTACGCCGACCTCGACGACGGCAGAGAACTTAAAGAAATGCACGCCGACAAGGCGGAAGCGGAAAATCTTAAACTTTTAACCGCCGACGTCGATACGGACATCATCGACGACGACGAGATACATATAGACAGACACGTTAAATATTATCTCGCCGAGTACGAAAAGGCGGAAAGGGACGAGGCCCTTGCGGAAAGATTTAAAAGGCACGTGGCGAAACATAAACAAAATATAAAAGAAAAAAAGGAAAATTAAAATATAGGGAGGATACATTATGGAAGTACGGGCAAATGAACAAGACGTAACGTCGGCGCAGGTCGCGGAAAGCGAAAAGGGGAATGAAGGCGTAAGCGAACAAACGTCCTCGTTTGGTAAGTTTAAAGACTTGAAGTCGCTTCTCGATGCGTACAACTCTTTGGAAGCGGAGTTTACAAGACGCTGTACGCGAGTAAAAGAGTTGGAGGGCATGCTTGCATCGGAAAATATCAAGGACAAAACGGCAACAGCCGTTCCCTCGGATACCCGACGGGAGCAAGGCGGACAGGATTTTGACGGCTTTTTCGGCGAGCCGTTGAAAACAAGCGCGAAATTCGTTAAAGAAGGGGGAGTTTACGAACCCGTCGTAACGAAGCCGAAAACCATAACGGAAGCGGGTAATTACGCTTCGCAAATGTTTTTATTAAATAAACAAGGAGAATAAAAAATGGCAATATTAACATTGAGTCAGGCAGACGCGGCGTTGAAAAAATATTATCTCGACGCTGTAAAAGAACAAATCGACACACAGGCGGGACCTTTCTATACGGCGATAGAAAAATCCACCAACGACGTTTACGGTAAAAACGTTGTAAAACTTGTAAGACCGGGTATAAAC
>CAKQSC010000024.1 GCA_934271725.1 uncultured Clostridia bacterium | reverse complement strand
TGGGAGTGTATGGAAGAATGGAAGAAAACCTTAACGTTTTCGATTTCGAGTTGTCGGGCGAAGATATGCAAAAGATTGTAACGCTCGATAAAAATCAAAGTTCCTTTTTCTCTCACTACGATCCCGCAACCGTGGAATGGTTCGTGCAGATGGTGGAAAAACGCAGAAATTCGGAATAAACCGCGTAAAAGTCTTTTGCGGTAAAACCGCAACGACGACAAACGTAATATGACAAAGAACTCCCCGTTCGGCGTATCGCCGAACGGGGAGTTCTTTGTCTTTTAAAATCAGATGAGCGAAGTTTTGGTTATCGCGCTACCTTTATGGCTTATTTTCGTAACGGGCGCGTCGCTTTCTATTATAAGAAGCACGTGCGTCAGATAATTCGCTTCGCAGGTAAACTCTTTGCCCGTTTTCGATACGTAAGAAACGGACGTAGTTACGCCGTTAACCGTTACCGACGACGTACGCGTTTGCAGGATAAATCCCTGCGCCGTTTTGGTTTCGCCGTTTTGTTCGTAAGTAAAATCGTCGCTGTTTAATACGATTGACTTGTCGTCCGTCATAACGTCAACCTGAACGTAATAACAAGCGGACTTGTTTTCGTATTCGGCGGTAACAACGTTTTTATTCGACGCGAACGAAGATGAGCCCGATTTCGCCCCGCAACCGAAAGAAAAGCACGCGAATACTGCGATCAGAAGCGCGACTACGCTTATAAGTTTTCTTTTTGCAGACATGTTTATATAATATCCTTACTCTTTTTGTTCTATTATAGCACTATTATGAGATTAGGGGCTGTTTTTTACGCGATTTTTTTAATTTTTTACTTCGTGTTTACGTATTCGTCATTACTTTCAATTTAAACGCTTTGGGGGTAAGCCCCGTTTTCTTTTTAAAGTAGTTTGAAAAAGACGCCGCGTCGTAAAAGTCAAGAGTTTCGGCAATGGATCTTACGGGTACGTCCGACAGAAGCATCGCCTTTGCGCGTTCTATTTTTTTGTCCATTATATATTGTTTTACGGACACGTTGAACGTCGCTTTAAAAATGTTTGAAAAATAAACGTCGTCAAGATAAATAAGGCTCGCCAACGTTTTTATGCGAATAGGCTCGGTAAGATTTTCGTCAATGTATTTAAGCACGGGAATAAACCTTTGCGCGTCCGTTCCCTTGGAGTCGAGAGAAGCGTTGTCGTCGAGTAACTGCGCCAAAAGGTATTTAAGCGCGCCGTCAAGCGCAAGCGCGCTTTTCAGACTGTCTTTTTCGTAGTTTTTGGATATGAACGTAAAGAAATAGTCGGCTACGTTTTTTTCAAGACGGCAACGGTCTTTCATTTCGAGAAGTTTAAGTATCTGCGCGGAAGCGTCGTCAGGAATAAGGTGAATAAAATAGTGTCCCAAAGAATTACACGTTCCGCCGAGAACGGAAAAGGAGGGTATAAAGTACATATAACCTTCTTCGAGTTCTATCACTTTGTTCGAGAGAAACAGTTTTCCCGAACCCGAACGGACGTAATAAAGCCGTGCGAAAGCAAAGGATTCAACCATGTTTTCCCATTCTTTTCCTACGTTGAGATACGCCGCCGTTTCTATGGAAAGGTTTAGATTTTTAAGCAACCCGAGTTCGTTTTTATAAGGCATTTTTCACCTCTCGTATCCTTTTTTTCGTGAGTTTATTATATACGTTCCGTCGTTTTTTGTCAACGTTTTATAGTAAAGTAATGTGTGATTTTTACAATTTTATGTGTGTTTATTATATTTACACGCAAGTATTCGTGAGGTATAATTTAGACAAGTATTTTACCGTGGCGTCTTTTGACTTGAAAGATTTTAAAAAAGTACGCTTATAAAGCGTCCGTTTGTTTTCGGGCGGAACTTTGCTTGAAAAGAGGGCTTAAAAACACGTTTCGCAATTGAGCGCGGTGAAGAAAGGAGTATGAAATGAAATTAAAAAAATACATCGGCGTATTGCTTGCGGTTTTCATGTCGGTTTCCGCATTTGCAATCGGGTGCGGAAAGGATGACGATATGAAAAAAGATGATTTCGACGCGACAAAATTGCCTTTTTACGTAAGCGATGCGGACAATATTACTTACGATTACACGGACAGACAACGCTTGGTGCCCGTATGGCAAACCAACGTTATTTACAACGAACAACTTATGATTACGGAAAAGGACGGGGTAACGCAAGGTAAACTTCTTTACAAGCCCGCTCGCGTAATTTCCGTAAAAGACACGACCTTGAAAAAGGAATACGAAGAAGGCAAGGACTACGTAATAAACGGAGATATTATAACTTTGCCGTCGGGCAGTTCCATACCCGTATTCAAAGACGAATGGTCGAAAGGAATAAACGTTCCTTCCGCATATCCTCTCGGCGACGCCGGCACGGGCTATCAGATGGTTGGTTCGCTTCTCTATACGGAGTCTAGCCTTATATGGGGCAACTACATACACGTAACTTACGTTTACGATCCCGCGGATTTCGACCGCGACACCGTGAAAAAGTACGACGGCGAGTTGTACGGACTTGAAAATAAAATAAAAAACAAACAAGACATAAAAATGACCGTTTTCGGGGACAGTATTTCGGAGGGGTGTTCTTCTTCGGAATTATGGAATCACGAACCTAAATGTCCGCCCTACGCAAAGTTGGTTAAAGAGGGCATAGAAGAGTTCGGCGGAATAAACGTGGAGTTGACTAACATTTCCGTCGGCGGAAAAGATTCTTCTTGGGCTTCGGAAGACGCGCAACTTGCTTCTCTTACGGCGTCCGCGCCCGACCTTCTGATAATAGGCTTCGGCACGAACGACGCGTACTCTGCCGTCGAAAGCGGAAAATACCGCAGAAATATCGACAAAATCATAGAAACGGCAAAATCCGTCAACAGCGAATGTCAGATAATACTTATCGCGCCTTTCCCGTCCAACGACAAAACGGCGGAATCGCAGGAACTTATCGTAAGCGAACTTAAAAAGGTAATAAGCGAGGACGCTAAAACGGAACAGTGGCTGGATATATGTCTTGTCGATATGTATCACGCGGTAAAGCCTATGCTCGAAAAGAAAAATTACTACGAGATTTCGGCTAACAACATAAACCACCCCAACGACTTTATACACCGCTATTACGCGATGAACGTACTAAGCGCGATATTCGATTTTTAAACGAAAAGGAGATTACTTGAAATGAAAAAAATTATTGCGATTATTTTTTCCGTACTGCTCGTCTTTTCCGTATTTTCGGCTTGCGGTCCGAAAATAAACAAAGGAGATACGGATAACGACTACGAAGTCAATCTTAACGTCGACAAGAACGTAACGGCGACTCTTTCCGTTATGGTTCCCGCTAACGACGGCGGTCTGGAAGAAAAATACGTTACCGCTCTTGCGGAAGGGTTTAAATCGATTTTCCCCAACGTAACGGTAAAACTCGATATAAGAGACGTTTCCGACGCGGGCTACGCGTCTTCGGTAAACGCGGCAATCGCTTCCGGCAACCCGCCCGATTTGTTTTACGCGAATACGGGATTTTACTATTATCTCATTTCCAAAAACTGTATAGTAAACCTCGAACCGTATTACACGGCAAGCAAAGAAGCGGGGGTATTGAATCTCGAAGCGGATTATTATTCGGAGTTTTTCGATATGAGCAAGTACAACGGAAAGCGTTATATCGTACCCCGTTCGATGGACTCCGTAGTTACTTATTACAACACGGAAATACTTACGGCGGCTGGCATTGACGTAGAAAACGACGAAAGACTCAACAACAATTTCACGTGGGCTCAGTTTGAATCTTTGCTTAACGACGTAAACGACTATCTCGTTAGCAAAGAGGCAAATGTAAACGGGCATAACAACTGTTATGCGCTCGATCCGTGCTTTGAATGGGAAGCGGTTTACAACGCGATAATGCAGTCTTACGGCGCGGAGATTCTCGACGATAACGGAAACGTTGCGGTAGACTCGCAGGCGATGAAAGATATGGCTACAATGATAAATACTTTGTCGAAGAAAGGCAGAACGGTAAAGCCGTACGGAAACAACAATATGTTCAAGTCGGGCAGAAGCGCGTTTTTCTTCTCTTCGTACGGACCTGCTAAAATGAACGAAGAAGGTGCCGTAAGAGGCAAGTTCGACGCTCTTCCTTTCCCTCTTATAGGAGATAACGGCAAAATAGGTTGCGGCTTCGCGGGATGGGGTATAAGTTCTTCCTCTTCCGCTACGCAAAGAGACATAGCGTGGCAGTTCCTCAACTATATGATTTCCAAAGAAGGACAGATGACGCTTATAAACAAAGGACTCGCAACGCCTTCTATCCGTATAGACCTTGCGGAAGAAAAACAGTGGAGCAAAGGGTTTGAAAATCTTAATCTCGACGCGTGGCTCGTTTCGGGAGATAAAAAAGTCGCTACGAATTATTTCACGAAAGTAGATTCGAGATATATGTTTGAAATGCAGACCGCCGTTCAGCAATTTATGCTTAATATAAGCGATAAATCCAAAAACAATTCGATATATTATTTCATAAACTCGTTCAAGAGCGAACTCAAATCGGCGATAGGGCAATAATGAAAAGCAAAACAATCAATAAAAAACCTTTGAAAAAAAGGATTAAAGAGAGTCTTACGGGCTGGCTGTTTTTACTGCCGATGACTTTCGGAATATGCTTGTTTACGCTCGTGCCGATAATTCAGTCGCTGTGGTATTCTTTTTACGATTACGACGTCGTTTCGAGATTCGATTTCGTCGGCTTTCAGAATTACGTAAACGCGTTTAAAGATCCGCTTATGGGTAAGATAGTCGGCAACACGCTTTTTTTCGCGGTCGTCAACATACCCGTCGTTATAATCGGCTCTTATCTTCTCGCGCTGTTGCTTAACGTTGAGAAAAAAGGCGTAAAGGCCTTTCGCGTGCTTTACTATCTGCCATGCGTAATGCCGGCGATAGTAGGAGGCATTGTGTGGAGTTATATAATGCGTTACGATTCCGCGGGCGAAACGCCGGGACTTTTCAACACGATTTTCACATCTTTGGGGCTTAAACAGGTAAAGTTCTTTTACGCGGAAGACCGCACGGCTATAATGTCCATAGTGTTTATGAACCTTTGGAGCCTCGGAGGAGGCGTCGTGATGTGGCTGGCGCAATTCAAAAACATTCCGAAACAACTTTACGAAGCGGCGGAAATAGACGGCGCGGGAAAGTTTATGACTTTCGTAAAAATTACTCTTCCCATGTCGACGCCTATGATTTTCTACAATCTGATGACGACGTTTATAGTTACGTTGCAGTTTAACGGAACTTTGACGTTTGCCCCGAGAAACGGTATGGGCTACGGAGATTCCGTATATATGTTCGGGCTAAAAATATATACGGAAGCGTTCAGAAAATACAATATGGGTTATGCGTGTTCTCTTGCATGGCTACTTGTAGTGGCGGTGGGAATATGCACGATATTCATATTCAAAAAACAAGGTTGGGTGCAGTACGGCAATGACTAAAAAGAAAAGAACTGCGATTGCGGTGAATATAGCCCTGTACGCCGCCTTGATAATAATAGCCGTAATACTTCTGTTTCCCTATTTGTTTATGGTAAACCGCGGGCTTATGTCCAACGAATACGTTTTAAAACCGGAAACGAGGTTTTTCCCCGACGGACTGCATTTTGAAAATTATCTTTACGCTTTCCGCGACGGAGGATACGGCAGACCTCTTTTAAACAGCCTTATAGTAGCGATAGTCGTAACGGTTACGGTACCGCTTTCCTCCTTTATATCGGCTTACGCGTTCGCGCGACTCGATTTCATAGGCAAACCGTTTTTGTTTTCGCTTATGATGCTTACGGCTCTGCTTCCCGCGATAGTAACGCAGGTGCCCATGTACGTTCTTTATAACGATTTCGGGCTGACGAATACTTTATACCCTTTGTTTTTACCGGGTATATTCTTCGGCGGAGCGATGAACGTGTTCCTTTCGAGGCAATTTCTTCTCGAAATACCCAAAGCGCTCGAAGAAAGCGCGAAACTCGACGGGGCTAACGCGTTGGTAAGATGCTTTGCCGTATGTATGCCTTTATGCGTACCCGTAATGATATATCTCGGCGTAACGGCGTTTATAGGCGTATGGGGAGATTATCTCACGCCGTCTATGTACAACAACTCGTCGGACGCTCCCAAAACTCTGGCGTACGCGTTGTATCTTATGACGAGTTCCGAAACGAACTCCAAACACCCCGAATGGATATTCGCGGCGGCGACGGTTACTTCGCTCGTACCGACGGTATTATACGCGGTATTTCAGAAATATCTCGTCGAGGGAATTGCCGTTTCGGGCGTAAAAGGATAAAATGCCTGCGGGTTTTTAAACAGGAGGTTTTTTAAAACAATAATGACAAGAATACTTAAAAGGATAGTCGCGCTTGCGCTCGTAGCCGTATCTTCGCTATTGTGCGCCTGTGGCGGTGGCAAAAAAATGACAGATTTACTCGACAGAAATCAATTTACGACGGCGAGCCTATCCGCGACGGACAGGCTCGGCAGAGAGATTACGCCCGCGGGCGGTGAAAAAACGGATTATAAGCGTTACGTCGGCGTGTTCTACTTTTTGTGGCTCGGAACGCACGTTTCTTCCGCGGGGGTATACGATTCCACAAAACTTATCGCAACGGAAAACGGCGCGAAGGCTATTTTGGAAACCAAATGGAAGATAGGACAAAAAATCCCCGGAACGGTCAATGCGGAGGCGGGTTATCCCGACGGAATGGAAAGCCCCGCGAATTACGTCCACTGGACCGGCGAACCGCTTTACGGGTACTATAACACGGCGGACGAGTGGGTAATAACACGACATATGGAACTTCTTACTCTTGCCGGCGTCGATTTCATTTATCTCGATACGACCAACGACAAGATTTACGAAAAAAATTATCATCAGTCTTTCGTTTCCGATCCGTCCGATCCGAAAAACGTTGCTCTTTCAAGACCTACGTTCACTCTTCTCGATACGATTTTAAAGTTGTACAATCAGGGCTGGAACGTTCCGAAAGTAGTCTTTTACACGAACAGCAACTCGGGCGACAGAGTAAAAGAGATTTACGATAATTTCTACAAAGACGGAAAGTACGAAGATATATGGTTCAAACCTACGGGAAAACCGCTTATCGTCGGCACGACGGAAAAAAACAAAGGCACGGACGCGAAAGATTCTATGAGAACGAATATATCGGCTGAAATGCAGAAATATTTCGACGTAAGGGAATCGCAGTGGCCTAATCAGCCCTTCTCGGACGACGGGTTCCCGTGGATGGACTGGACTACGGGGGATAACTACTATTTCCCCGAAAACAAAACCGTAAACGTATCCGTAGCGCAACACGGCGCAAACGAAACGTCTTATTCCATTTACAGTTACCGTAAATCGATTTACGGCGACGACGTTTCCAAATACCGTATGGACGGGCGCAGTTCCAAAGGCTGGAACGAGAAAACGCTCACCGTCGACGAGGACTGGGAAGCGGGAAGAAACATAGAAGATCAATGGGAAACCGTTTTCAAGTACGAAAGCGAGGGTAAACAGGTGGAAATGGTTACCGTTACGGGCTGGAACGAATGGCTTGCCTGGAAATATTGCCCGGACGGCGGAGATCATCCTATTTTCGTAGACAACTTCTCTAACGAGTTTTCCCGCGATATGGAGATGGACAAAAACACCTATCAGGACAATTTCTATCTTCAACTCGTAAGAAACGTAAGAAAATACAAAATGTCCGAAAAAGCGACGGATTACAAATGGGAAAAGAAAACCGTAAAGACGTTTGCCGATTTCTCGGGCGTTAAGTCCAAATATTACGATTTCTCGGGCGACGCGATAGAAAGAGATTTCTACGGGTTCGACATACGTAAAGAAGCAAAGACGCTCGGTCTTTTGGGTTCGTGGTATACGGACAAATCGAACAGAAACGATATAGTTTCGGTAACCGTCGTTCACGACGACGAAAACGTGTATTTCGGTATAGAAACGAAAGAGGACATAACCCCGTACGAGGGCGGTGAGAACTGGATGAACGTTCTCATAAAAACCAAATCGTCCGCTACGGCAACGAGTTTCGAGGGATACGATTTCATTATAAACCGTTCGCCCGAAAACGGCAAAGCGTCGGTAGAAAAGAGTACGGGCGGTTGGAACTGGAACAGGGTCGGTTCGTGCGATATGCAAATCGACGGAAACAAAATGACAATAACCGTTCCTCTTGCTATGCTTGCTCTTCAAAAAGACGGCGTTTCGTTCGAGTTCAAAGTAGCGGACAACGTTACGGACTACACAAATATTATGGATTATTACGTAAGCGGTGACAGCGCGCCTATCGGCAGACTTCGCTATTCTTACGGATATTAAATAAATCGGAGGGAAATTATGAAAAAACTGTTGATTGCGATTTTATCGCTTTTGTTGGTTACCTGTACGGCAGGTTTGTTTATCGTCGCTTCCGCAGAAGAAACGACTACGGAACCCGTCGTATTGACGCTCGATTATTCCTTGACTGCGGGAGAAAATCAATTCCGCGTAAAGGCGTCGCCTTCACTGTATACGGCGAACGAGGGGGAATATGAAATTCCGGGTGCGTCGCTTAACGCAGTCGAATTGTTTAACGGAACGGATACGGCGACCGTAACCCATTTCAGAAACGAACCCGGCTCGGGAAGCCTTTTGTTCTATAACACGAACGGTTTTATGGCTTTCAACACGGCGTCGGCGGGTTGCACCATAACCTTTAAAGCGAACACCACGTTCGTCGACCACGACACGACTTACACGTTCGGCAACAAAGATATCGTGTACGTATGTCAGGGCGGAGGAGTATGGACGAGAGAAATAGGCGCGGAAGAATATACCGTTCTCACCGCTCCCGATACGATAGAGGCGGGTACGATGTTCGTAGACCACGTAAACTTCTACACGTTCGGCAACAAAGACGTCGTTTACGAATGTACGGGCGACGGAGTGTGGACGAAGAAAGACGAAAGCGAACTTCCCGAAAAGTATACGACTTCTCTTCTTAAACTCTCGGAAGTAAACGTGCCGTCTTACGGCGACAATTCCGTTTCTTTCGACAACGATAAAATCGCTTTCAATCTTACCAAAGATACGGCGCAAAACGTTTCGTCTTACGACGCAACCGTTGCGTTAAACGGCATTTACGGCGGAGATTTCACGGCGGAGTTTAACGTAAGCGATAAGAGTCAGGGACACACCGGCGACAGATTTTTGATTATATCCGTCGGCGAATCCGTCTCGTTTATGTATCTTCCTTATCAGAACGATAACGTATATCTTTTAAGCGGAGCGAATTACGACGCGGGACTTTCCAATTCTCTTTATAGAAAAGCGATTGCGGGCGACCTTAACGTAAAATTCGTAAGAGTCGGAAATCAACTTACTCTTTACGTAAACGGCGAACAGTTTGGCGAATCGCAGGCTTATACCTCAAAGAACGCTACGTTTACGGTTAAAGCGCGCAGACTCGTCGCAGAGGTTTCGGATATTTCCGTTCTCGGAACGCACGGCGAAGCGCCCGTCAAGAAAGAATGGACTACGGAAGATTACGCCGACTCGGTGATAAACGTTCCCGAATACGAAAGCAACTCGGTTACCGCGATTGACGACAAACTTTCCATCAACCTTTCAAACACGGCGGATCCCGGCGACCTCAGTAAACAGGCGACGGTGTCTTTCAACAAAAAATACGTTGACGATTTCACGCTCGAATTCGGAATAGACTATAAATCGACCTCTTACGCTCAACAACGTTATCTTATGATTACGCTGGGCAATTCTTATTCCATAGTTTGCCTTCCGTCTTCCGCGCAGGTACATTTAATCGGCGGTACGGACTTCAAGACGAGCGCGACGTTCGTTAATATGTCGGACGCGGAACTTTCCGTGGCGACTTTCAAGGTCGTTCGCGCGGGCAACAATATGACTTTCTATATCAACGGCAGTCAGTTCGGCACGACGCAGTCTTATACGGAAGAAATCGTTTCGATAGGAGTAAAGGCGCACAGAGTCGTTGCGGATATTACGGGCGTTACCGTTACGGGTACGGAATATACCGAACCCGTTGAAGAATACGTTTACTGGACGAGCGCGGACTTTGCGAACTCCGTTATAAACGTTCCGTCTTACGGCGACAACGCGATAACGACGGACGGCGATAAAGTAAGAGTAGATCTTTCCAAAGACGTTACGGCGGACGACTTCTCCTATCAGGCAAGCGTAGCGTTCAAAAAGCAGTATAAGGGCGATTTCGTTCTTAAATACACCATAGATTATTTATCTACAAGCAATATCGGACACCGTTATATAATGGTAACGGTAGGCGATTCTTACGCGCTTCTTCTTTGCCCGTACAATGCGGACGTTCAACTTCTTGCAAGCACGACTTACGACAGTCGCAGACAGGCGCGCGTTGATATGAACGACAATAACGCGGAATATACTATTAAACGCGTAGGCGATTCGTTGTATTTCTACGTAAACGGCGCGCAATTAGGCGGAGCGCAGACTTATACGGACGAATTGGTTACTTTCGGCGTAAAAGCGCACAGAGTAACCGCCGAAATCACCGATTTCAGAATATCGGGCGAAGAATATGTCGCGCCCGTAGATCCGGACGCGGGCAAGGTGTTTGTAAACTGGACGAGCAAAGATTACGCCGATTCCGTTATAAACGTACCCGCATACGGTGAAAACGCCGTAACGACGACGAACGATAAACTTAACGTTTCTCTTTCCGTCGACACGGACGCGAATACGGACGCATACGACGCTTCCGTAGTATTTAACAAAAAGTACGACGGAGATTATACTATCGAGTTTACTATGGAATATCTTTCCGTAACTCATACAAATCTTCGTTACGTGTCTTTCGTTGCGGGCGAATATACTTTGACTTATTGCCCGTATTGCGAAAAGATTCACGTTTATAAAGGAGAGGGTTATCACGTAGGCGAAAACCTCGTAAAAGAAATAGAGTTCAAAAACGTTACGGAGTTCCGTTTCAGAATAGTCGCGGAGGGTAGCAAAATAACCGTTAAGGTCAACGATACCGACTTCGGCAATTTGGACAAGACGGAAAGCGTAACCGAATTCGCGGTTAAAGCGCGCAGAACGATTTTTGAAATTCGCGACCTTAAAATTGCGGGAAGCGCGGTCGTTTCGCCCTACGAGGCGTCTACCGACGTTTTGAGAATAGTTTCCGCTACGGGAACGAAAACCCCCGCGATGATAATAAACAGAAACCTCGGTTCAAACGCTTTCGCGCTTGAAAACGTAAATAAAGACGCTGTAAGTTACGTAACCGCTTCGGGCGAAACCAAAACGCTTAAAAGCGTAAACTATTCGCTCAATTCGGCTTCCGACCTTACTCCCGCGCTGTTGTTCAGATTTGACGGCGAACCGACCGAAAACGACGTTCTGACCGTTAAAGCGGGCTTCTCGTTCGATTTGAACGGAGAAACGGTTTCTCTTCCGACCACGTATAAAGCGGTTTATACGAACGGCAGTTGGAACACGTATTATATCAGACACGGCGAAGTTACCGTAAAAGCGGGTACCGCAACGGTAGGAAGCGTTTCTTCTCCCGATTCCGTTCTTGTGGATTTCGGAATAAAGGGAGTTGCGGGCGGAGCGACTTATATCGTAGACGGCACTTCCGGTTGGTATAACTACGACAATACGAGAGCGGGCGCAAGGATTTTCGATATGTTTGAAAATCATGCGGATTACGTAAGCGAGGGTAAACGCGTAAGCGTAAGATACGCGCTTGTCAAAGGCGTGTTCGCGTTTGTAGGCATTGCAAACGTAAAAACGGGCGATACGATTATTCTTCGTAAAGGGCTTACCGTTTACGAAGGAAACGAGGCTAAATTAGACCATAACGCTTGTATAATTTTTGAAGAAACGAGTTACGCGCCCGTATTCGTACTGAACGAAAATCTCGTATTCGTTTACGACGGCGAAAAGTTCGTATCGGGAACGCCCGCAACTAGCGCGACGATAACCAACAAAGAGGAACTCGGTTCGCTTACCGTCGGCAGAGAAACGCAGATAAAGTGGAGCATAAATAACGGCGCAAACGACTATCCGAAGTTTGTTTCGAGCGATAACGAAGTCGCTACGGTAGACGTAAACGGAAACGTAGTCGCTCTTAAAGTGGGCGAAGTTACCTTTACTCTTCGTTTTGCGGACGTAGAAGAAAGCGTTACGATAACCGTCGGCGAAGCGATTGAAAAGACGGGTATAGATTACGGCCTCAAAGCGTACGCGGAAAAAGACGGAAAGAAATATCTCGTCGCGTATCTCGGAGAAGATTTCAATGTAACTTCGGCTACGAAGAATATCGTCGCAAACTGGATTTACGGCGACGGCGAAAAAGGCAGTTCGTTCGACGTAACGGCGGATATGATTAAACTCGACAAGTTCGACAACACGAAAGTCGGCGAAACGTTTATCACCGTAGAAACGGAAGGCGTTTCGGTCGATATTGCGGTTTACGTTTACGAAGTCGCTACGGTGGACGATATAACCCCGTCGAGAATAAGTCCGTGGAACAGCGCGATAAACCTTTATTTCGCCGATAACGTAGGCGGTCAGGACGTGGTTGACGTTCGTTCGGTAAACGTTATCGAACACCCCGAATACGGTATTTCCGAAAATATGGTAACTTTAAGAACGCCCGCGCTCGACGGCTCGGTAAAATACGCGTTCCACACCATAGGACAGGTTACTAATCTTCAATGCATAATGTTCTTTAACGGATTCGACGCGTCGAATACAAAAAATATAACGGTCGGCACGGTATTGTCGCTCGGCAAAGATTTCCGTTTCTATCGTTACGTTGACGGAACGTTCGTAGCGTCTTATAAGTTCAAAGGTGCGGTGTCTTACGTATGGACGGGTACCGAATGGGCTTATTTTGAAGCGGACGCGTCGTCCGTCGAAATAGATAAAACGACGGCAACTCTTCCCGTAGGCGGTATTTACGAACCCGAATACACCGTTCTTCCCGAAGGAGCGTATTACAAGCCCGTTATAGAAACGGACGGCGACGGCGTTATCGCAATAGAAAACGGCAACGTCAAAGCGATATCGGCGGGCGAAGCGAAAGTATATATTGTATACGGCACGCGCAGAATAGAAGTAAGCATAACGGTCGTAGAAAAGGAAATACAGGGCATTGTAGTAGTGAACGACAGAACGTTTAACGTTTCGGCGGGCGGAACTCTCGATATTTCCAAAATAAAAATCCGCGCGGATTACGGCGACGACGTGTACGGCGAAGAAATGCTTCTTACCGACGAGATTGCGACTTATTCTCTCGATACGACTAAAACGGGCAGACAAACGCTCGAAATAACCGTTACTCTCGACGGCAAAGCGTTTGACGTAACCGTAAACGTTGCGGTATGGGCGGTAGAAGAAGTTTATCCCGACAACATCGCTTGTCTTGACGACGACGGTTGGTTTATGGGCAACGCCATAGGTATTTTCTTCTCAAAAACATTCAACAACATGGCTAACGTTTACCCGACCGATATCGGCGAAGACGGCTATAAGATGAAAGACTACGTTAAATTTATAAGAGACGGCAAAGCGCTTGAAATTAAAGGACACGCTTTCCTTACCTATATTTATACGATTATTCCCGTAATCAACGGCGATGAAGTTT
>CAKQSC010000023.1 GCA_934271725.1 uncultured Clostridia bacterium | reverse complement strand
GAACCGTCGATTTCAAGCCAGGAATCGACGTCGTTCATATCGACTTTTACGTTTTCCGTAGGAGCCTTTTCTTCCGCAAGAACAAGTTCAACGTAATCTGCGAAAATCTGACCGGAAACGCCGTCGGTTTTCTTGATTACAAAACCGCTTATATTGCCGTTTGCGTCTGCAAGTTTGGAAGCGTCGAGAGAAAGAATGACGTTTTCGTTTTCAAGCGTCGACGTAACGGTGCCCGCCGAATTTGCGAATGCGGTGTCCGTAGAAGCGTAACCGTTAAGAACTTTTTCGCCCGCGGTTCCGACTGCAAGTTTTATGTTGACGGTTGAAAAATATTCGGCTTTATAAGATTTCCCGAATTTTACGGTTACCGTTCCTCCGACCGCTATCTGCTCGTTCGTAAACACCATCTTCGTTTCGCCTTTCGCTCCTGCGAAAACCGGGATGGCATTATCGAAGTTTACGTCGTTAACGCCGCCCTCGGCTTCGAGCGTAGCCGAAGTACCGTCCATATCGAGTACGACGTTAGCCGTCGGCTTTTCGTCTACTAAAGTTTCGTCCGCATACGCTTTTGTCGAAAGCAAAACAAATGCCGACATAGAAAGGCACAGTGCAAGGATCATAGCGATGAATACGCTTT
This sequence comes from uncultured Clostridia bacterium, assembly GCA_934271725.1. Classification (GTDB taxonomy): domain Bacteria; phylum Bacillota; class Clostridia; order Christensenellales; family Borkfalkiaceae; genus CAKQSC01. Next base: position 13,410 of record CAKQSC010000023.1, on the reverse strand, counting down.
TCTTGTTTGAAATTTTATTTACCATATTTCCTCCTACATTCCCCGATTTTTTTAGGAAATGTTTTTAACGTTAAGGCTTTCTCTTGCGGAGCAAGAGAAACGGGATATCCCGTCAAAAAAACTTTCTCACCGTCGAGCAAGTTTCCAATATACGAATCCTGCTCTCTTTTATATTTCACATTGTACTTGAAAAAAATTGCGAATTCAATATACCGAGGCGGTCGTTTTATACACTATGTTGACTTAATCTTCTTGACAAAGGTGATTTATTTGTTTATACTATATACGATATGTATAATTTAAGTTTCGATATTTTCCCCGACATAAATAAAGAAGACGCCCTCGTTCAGATTACGAACAAAGGCGACAGATATTATCATTCTCACAATTTCTACGAGTTGTTTTACATAACAAGCGGCACGATAAAACATAGCCTTAACAACGAGATAGACAAACTTTCCACGGGCGACGCGGTTTTCTTGCGTCCCGGGGATATTCATTGTTTTTTGCGCGATCCCGATAACGCGTGCGCGCACAGAGACTTGGCACTAACCGTTCCGTTATACGAAAAAGCGGTTGCATTTTTTAAATACAACCCCTTATCCGATCATACGACTTATGCGAAAGTCAGAATAGATATAGAAACGCTGAACAAACTCGAAACGGAATTGCAGACGATAGGAAGCGCCAATGCGGCAAGCAATCCGTCGCTCTATTTTGCGCTGTCCGAACTTTTCATGGCTAAAAGAAACGCCGACTTAAAAGACCGAAAAGGGCACAATGCGCCCGAGTGGATTTTAGGGCTTATCGCAAAACTCGAAATGCCCGAATATTTTTGTCTCGATCCGTCGGAGATTTTCGCCGAACTCAACTATTCAAAAGAATACGTTTCGAGAACTTTCCATAAAGTAACGGGGAAAACGCTCACCGATTACATGAACCAAAGAAAACTTTCCCTCGCCTCGGTACTTATTCAAAATACCGATAAGTCTATCGAAAGAATATGCTTCGAATGCGGTTATAACAACGTTTCTTATTTTTATCGAACGTTCAAACAAACTTTCGGCAAAACTCCGCACGAACTAAGAAAAATCACTTCCAAATAATCTTAATCCTTTTCGCGCGCGAGAATTAAATAATGCTCTCCGCCTTTAAAAATCAACGCTTTTCGATTCGAATCCGTGGACTTGCCGTCCGCGGATTTTATTTTGTATCCTTTCGGAGCGACAAATTTCGCTTTACAAAGATACGGTACGGTTATTTTAACGTTTGCTTCCGCCTCGCCGATTTCGTATCCGCAAGCATATTTGCCGTAAACGGAATCGTATTCGCCGTATACTTTTTTCAGTCGCTCGTCAAATACGGGGGATAAAATCGCATGCTTGAATCCGCCTGCCGTTTCTTCTTGATTTATACCGATAATCGACTTATATATCCACGAAACAACCGCTCCGTATGCATAGTGATTGAGACTGTTCATCTCTCCCGCACGTATAGCGCCGTCAGGAAGAATCGAATCCCAACGCTCCCAAACTGTCGTCGCGCCCATGTCTACCGCATACAGCCAACTCGGCAACTCGTCGCGAAGCATGAGAGTGTAAGCCGTTTTTGCATACCCCGCTTTCGTAAGCGCGCCAAGAAGAAACGCCGTACCGATAAACCCCGTGGAAAGCGAGTATCCGTTTTCGGCAATTTTTTCGTTAAGTCTTTTGCCGGCGGATTTTATGTTCGCAAGTTCGAATTCGATAGCCAAAGCATAAGCCGTTTGCGTATCGTTTGCAATTATTCCTTTTTTTGAAATATATTTTTCGTTAATCGCGGCGAGGATTTCTGCCGCTATTTTTTCGTATTTTTCGCAGTCTTGCTCCTCTCCGACGATTTTTGCGGCTTTTGCGGTTAAACGCGTCGCATTGTAGTAATATGCGGTCGCAATAAATCCCGTATCGGTAAGTCCGCGCTTATCGTTTTTGTCGTGATTATCGAGCGCGAGCCAGTCCCCGAATTGAAAACCGCAATCACGAATGTGAGTTCCTCCGCAATTTATGTCCGAAATATATAAAAATTCCGTCCACAATCTCATGTTGACGTAATTTTTCTTCAATTCTTCCTTATCGCCAGTGAACTTATAGAGATTCCAAGGAATTATAACCGCTGCGTCGCCCCACCCCGCGGACGTTCTATCGAGCATGAAATCGTTGTCGTCGACAGGTTTTGCCCCTTCGTAAAGTTCTTCGCGGGCATAAAAACAATCGGGTACGACGAACGGGCACGCCCCGCCGTAGCGAAGTTGTTCTTGCCTCATGTTTTCAAGATATTTCGAATAAAAAGCCGCGCAATCGGCGTTAAACAAAGCCGTTTCCGAAAAAACTTGCGCGTCGCCCGTCCAACCGAACCGTTCGTCGCGCTGAGGACAGTCCATAGGTATATCCAAAAAATTATCCTTTTGACTATTGAATACGTTCTCGATAAATTTGTTTAATTTTTCGTTCGACGTTTCGATTTTCCCCGTTTGCGCTATATCCGACCGAACGGAAACGCCGATGAAATTATCTAACGTGTTTTTGTCGATTTTTACCCCTTCGACTTTCACGTATCTGAACCCGAAAAAAGTAAAATGCGGTCGTATAAGTCGATTATCTCCGTTCGAAATATAGCAATAGGTTGATTTTGCCGAGCGTAAATTATCGCGATAAAAGTTCCCGTTTTGCAAAATTTCGCCGTAAGTCAAAGTGAGTTTTTCGCCGCGCGATAAAAAATCCGAAATTTCAACCCAACCCGTTATTTCTTTGCCGAAGTCAAGCACGGTTTCGCCGTTCGGCGTTTTTATAAGCACCGCTTCGTATCTTTCTTTTGCAGTTACGCGAGGACTTATTCTCGGTATAATTTTCGCTTTCGGTTTTTCGGCAAATCTTGCCATAGTGCCGTTCATTACGATTTCGGGGTAAACTCTGCCGTTTTCGTCGAAAATATCTTTACGCGCGTCGTAAATCTCCCCGTCGTAAATTTCCGAAAAAATCACGGGGGATCGAATTTCTTTCCATTCTTCGTCGGTTGTAAGAACTTCTTTTCCGTTTGAAACAATCTCCGCCGAAAGCAAGAACCCTTTACCGAACGCGCCTATACCGTTTTCGCCGTTCGTCGGGCATCTTCCGCCGTACCAGCCGTTACCACATAAAACAACAATTTCGTTTTCGCCGGAACGCAAATATTCGGAAATATCGTAAGTCTGATATTGCAGAATATAGCGATAATCGTCGCAGTACGGCGTAAAATATTCGTTGCCGACTTTTTTCCCGTTGATATATGCCTCGTAAAGTCCTAGCGCGGTTATATACAGACGAGCGTTCGTCGCGGACTTTGCGGTAAATTTACGATAGAAATCCGCCGACTTGATATTTTCGGTCGCCGTGGTTATAAACGGAATATCCCATTCGGCTTTTTCCCTTCCGCATTCGAAAAAAGATTTTTCGCTCGCGCTTTCTCCATTCTCGTTTGTAAGAATAACTCGCCAGAAATATTTGATTCCGCCCGAAAAATCGTACGGCAAACGGAACGCGTTCGGACTTATATTGCCCGAGCGTTTCGAAAATACGATATTTTTAAAAAGTTCGTCCGTAGCAACGTCGATTTTTACGCTTTTTATATTTCCGCAACCTTCGCCCTCGACCTTAAAAGAAAAAACGGGATTACGCGCGTTTATCCCGATCGGTATGAAGAGTCTGTTTACTTGCAAATTCGTTATTTTCATTGATAGTCCCATGTATAATCTTTTTCAGAAAGATTATACCATGATTATCTGAGTTTTACCATACACCCCGTTGAACTGTTGTTACATTACGTTGACCGACTTGTAACGCCGGTCGCTACTTCTTTTTTTACGAGAATAATTTTACATTGATTTGACGGCTTAATTCGATACTTTAATTTTTCTTGTCCATTTGCGCAAATTACATTTTGTGATTCTTACCAGGATTTGTAGCCACGGGCGATTGTGTTGAACCACGTCAAAACGACGTTTCAAAACCGTTTGTCAAAACAATTGCGGTATCGCACAACCGCAACGCCCCTGTAACAGAAACGACAAAAGAACGAATAATCGCTTACGTTTATTTTTTCTTGCCGTCGGACAAATCTTTCGATACGCCTTTAAACAGTTCGGTTAAGAAATCACCGTTTTCGACGTCCTCTACGAGAAGCATTTCTTTTGCGCCCTCGTAAGGCAATTCTTTTGAAGCGAAGGGCATAAGAGAAACCGCCGTCGGGGTGGGTTTGACAAGCAAACGGTTGTCATAAATACCGCCGACAACCTTTCCGTCGTAATATAAAACGTACTCGCCCATCATCGCGCGGGCGGATAAACCTCCGCATTGTTCCAAAATAAAGTCTAAATATTCCTTACCGCTCGCCATAACGGTTCCCTTCCTTTACATTATATATTTCAACACGCGTTTTTACTTTAAACTGAACTTCATTACTACGGGGTTGTGGTCGGAATACTCAAACCCCGTTACCACGTTTTTTACTTCCGTGATACTGACGTTGTCAGAAACTATAAACCCGTCTACTATAATTGTAAAATTGCCCTCTTTATAAGGCACGTCGCAGTTGCGACACGTGGGATTGAGTCCGCCCGAATAAGAAATCGCTTTTGTAAAATGCTCGGGTATAAGTTCGTCCGGGAAAGGTTGCGCCCAACCGAAATCCACGTTTTCGCCTCCGTTAAGATCTTTCGTCGACGTACCCGTGAAATCGTGATTGAAATCCCCACCGCAAACGACGTAATTGCCCTCCTCGTAAACGGCAAGCATATCGGAAAAGAGTTTTGTCATCTGTGCTTGCCTTATCTTATCGCTACCGCCGTAAGCGGACGTATGCACGTTGAATATCGCCAACTTTTTGCCGTTCTCGCAAGGTACGTAGGAAACGGAATAACATCTGTCCAAATCCAAAAACTTTGAAACCCCTTTGGATATGGGCAGACTTTTTCTTACAGCCGATTCTATGCCGAATCTCGAATAGGTGGATATTCCGCTGTTCGATTTTCCGTGCGGGTTAAAAAGAGGCCACATAAGATACGCCGAATGATAATTCACCGCATAAACGGAAGAATACCCGTTAAACAACCCGTCGAACGCTTCTTTCTGGTTTACTTTATGACTTCTGGTAGACTTTGTGTCTATTTCCCGCATAATAACGAAATCGGGATTGAAACCGCTAATCTTGGTATACGCTTTTTGTATGCACTCGTTCACGCTTTCTTTGCTTTTCGCCCTAGAACCCGTTCCGCCGTCCATAAAAAAGGTAAAATCTCTCGTATACGCCCCGAACCCGAAGTTTTGCGTAACTATCGTATAGTCTTTGCCCGTTTCCGCAGTGTTTCCGCCCGCGCCGTCCGCTACGTAAAGCGCAAGATCGTCTTTTATACGGCTGTAACTTATGGCAACGTACGCCACGTACCCCGCGACGACGAGAATTATCAACGCTATAAGGGCAAGTATGCCCGCTATTATTCTTTTAAAAATCTTCAACTTTCTCCCCTCCGTTATTCCTCTTTAAACCTGCGATCGGCAAATTGCTTACCCCAAACTTTCGTATAGTCATATAAATCGGAGGGCGTTCGTGGCGAAATCCCCCTGCAATACCTTATATATTCGTTTAAAAGCCCGTTTACGAAAATATCTATTTCGAGTTTAAGATATTCTTTGTTTTTAATTCTTTTATCGTTGTTGCATATCTCGAATATTTTATTCGCAGTGATATTCGAAAGCCTGTTGGCGGAAAAAATAAAATCGTCCGACGTACAGAGAAGTTTATACGTTTCGTCGTTCGCTTTTATATACTCGAAAAAGGAATCGAGAAACGCCGGAAACGTAGTCGACGAAATCAACCGCGCATTATCGAAAAAATGGTTCATAAACTCGTTTTCGTAATCTTCCGCAACCGAATATATATCGTCGTAATGAAAATAAAAGGCTCCCCTGCTGATGTCCGCCCTCTCCGTAAGTTCGCTCACGGTAATCTTATCAAGCGACTTTTTTTCGGCAAGCATCTCCGCAAATATCTTTTTTATTACGCTTCTCGTCTTTTCCGACGACCTGTTTACGTTCTTTGTTTTCATACTTTTTGTGCAATTATATAAACAATGTTCAAATTTAAACAATATCCGTATAATTGTGCTTTCCTTTTTGTTTTTTTTCCATTATAATGCAATAGGATAAAAATGTCAACAGTGTTTAAAAAATAAAAAAAGGAGAGATACGATGCACATTATCGAAGTAGACCATCTTACGAAAGACTACGGTTTCGGCAGAGGAGTGTTCGACATAAGTTTTCACGTAGACAAGGGCGAAGTGTTCGGATTTTTAGGTCCCAACGGCGCGGGCAAATCTACGACAATAAGACATTTGATGGGATTTTCAAAGCCGGGCGAAGGCAGTACGAAGATTCTCGGACAGGAAACTTTCAACAAGTATTACGAAATACTCAATCACGTGGGATACATACCGGGCGAAATAGCCCTGCCCGCGGGACTTACGGGAAAAGCGTTTTTGCAGATGATGCAAGACCTTCAAGGAGTTCACAACAACGAGCAACTTAAAAAAATGCTCGACCTTTTTGAACTCGACGACGTTGCGTTAAGCGGAGAAACCAAGCGAATGAGCCTCGGCGTCAAAAGAAAACTCGCGGTAGTAGCGGCGTTTATGTCCGACCCCGACGTCCTTATTTTAGACGAGCCGACAAGCGGACTCGACCCCGTTATGCAGGAGGTTTTCGTCAAACTCATTCACGAAGAAAAGGAACGCGGAAAAACGATTCTTTTGTCAAGCCACATTTTCTCGGAGGTAGATTCGACGTGCGACAGAATAGCGATAATAAAGGACGGTAAAATCGTTTCGGAATTCGTCGCAAACGACTTGAAGCACGCTTCCAGAAAGTTCTATAACGTGGAATTCGCAAACAAGACCGCAAAAATCGCGTTCGTAAAAAAATGCAAGACTCTTTCGTCTTTAAACCTTATCAAAGACGACGAAAAAGAAGTGTTCCTGTCGATAGAGGACAAAGACCTTAACGGACTTATAGCCGTTCTTGCCGACTCGAAAGCGGTTAAGTTCAGCAACAGAAAAGAATCACTCGAAGATTACTTTATGAAGTTCTATAAAGAAGACAAAGACTTCAAAGGAGCGTTAAAATGAGCGTAATAGAACTTAATAAACTTACCAAAGATTACGGACACCAAAGAGGCATATTCGACCTTGACCTTAATATAGAACAAGGCGAAATGATGGGTTACGTAGGAACGAACGGTAGCGGAAAAACGACGACGATAAGAAACATACTCGGGTTTTTGAAACCGACTTCCGGAAGCGTAAAAGTAAACGGACTCGAATCGTGGGAACACGCAAGCGAAATTGCAAAGAACATAGGTTACGTTCCCGGCGAAATAGCCTTTCCCGATTTACCGACGGGTATAGCCTTTTTAAAATGTCAGGCGGAGTTTTTAGGACTTACGAATATGGACTACGCGAACGAAATTATCGAAAGACTGCAACTCGACCCGAGAGCAAACCTTAAACGTATGAGTAAAGGTATGAAACAGAAAACCGCCCTCGTCGCCGCGTTGATGAACGACTCGCCTATAATAATTCTCGACGAACCGACCACCGGACTCGATCCCCTTATGCGCGCCACCTTCCTCGACATTATCAAGGAAGAACACAGAAAAGGCAAAACCATTCTTATGAGCAGTCATAGTTTCGACGAACTCGAAAGCACCTGCGACAAGGTCGCGCTTATCAACGACGGACACATAATAGACGTTTGCGATATGAACGACATTCGCAACAGAAAAGTAAAAGACTTTAAAACGGAGTTCAACTCTCACGACGATTATTTGCGGTTTATAAAAGAACCTTACGAAATAATAAGGTATCAGGAACAATACAATCAGGTAACCGTGAGAATAGACAGCGACAAAACGGTAGGACTTCTTAAAACCCTTAACGGATACGACGTTAAGTTTATATCCGAAATACCTTATACACTCGAACAGCATTTCAAGAAAATATTATCAGAAAGAAAGGAGAATAGTAAAAATGTTCAGTAAAGCACTTTTCAAACAGTCGTGCAAAGCAAACGGTACGATGTGGGCTATAATCACTTTTGCGGTTTGCTTTATGCTTGCGTGCGTAATGCTTATCAGCGGAAACGGCTCGATAGGCAGAACGAAAGACGCAATTCAGGATACCATTATCAGACAGGAAATAGACGCTCAACTCGAAAAAAGATCACTTAACTACTACGGCAACGCAACGGACGGGTTAAGTCATTTCGACGGCTTGTTCGCGGAAAACGCGAAAGACGCCCTTACCTATCACGCAACGTTCTCTGCGTGGCTTGCCTCTCAACCCGTTAAAGGCGACGAATCCGAAGAAGAATACAACCGAAAATTAGAAGCATGGCAGGCTACTATGCCCGCGCCCCAAAAAACGGTAGAACAACTTTACGCGAAAAATTATTCCGACTGGTTGAAATCCGCACCGAAACAGGACGCTTATGAAGATCCGAGCGATTATCTTACGGCAATAACCGAATGGCAGGCTAAAAACCCCGCTACACAGCAAAACGCAATAACTTCCGCATATTCCGTTTCCGTACTCGGACTCAAAAATTATATGTACGAAAAAGCGAAAGAAGTAAACCCCGCTTATACGGAAGACACCGACGAAGCGGCGGAAATACTCGGTTCCGTTATGTTCGCTCTTAACCCCAAAACGGACGGCGTAAACGGTATGTTCGACGAGAATTACACCGAATGGGGCGAGGCGATTCCCGCGGATTACGACGTAACGAGCATTGTGGCGCACATAAGCGCGGGCGACGTTAACGATTATCTTAAAAGCGAAGAAAGAGTAACTTACGTTCGCGACAGAGCGGAATCCTCTTCTATGATATTCCTTGCCGGCAACATGACGAGCGAAGAAAACGTTAAACTTATTCTCGAAAATCTTGCTTCTTTCGGCGTAACGGAAGAAAAGTACAACACTTTCGGTTACGACTACGCAAATATCAAACACATGTCGGCTACCACCGTTATAACTTACCGTAACAGACTCGATTACGAAGTAGCGATAATAGAACAAAACAAGGCGGACGGCAAATACGCCACGGAAGAAGAATATACCTCCGCGCTTAAAAAGGCAAGCGACGATATCATAGGCGACGTATCCAACAGTTTGCTCGAATCTTTACCGCAGGAAGTTTCGGACGCGTTGCAGGAAATAGGCAAAGCGGATTTGTACACCCTTATAGTCGGCTCCATTTACTTCAAACTCGCGGGATTGCTTCTCCCCATTATATTTATGATAATGGCTTCCAACAACCTTATTGCGGGACAGGTAGACTCCGGTTCTATGGCATACGTTCTTTCCACCTCTACGAAGAGAAAGACGATAGTGTTTACGCAAGCCCTTTATCTCATCGGTTCGCTGTTCGCTATGTTCTGCCTTACCACCGTTACGAGTTGCGTTTGCCTTGCGATAGTCTATAAAGACGTTCAACTCACCTACGGCAAACTTCTCTTGTTGAACCTCGGCGCGTTCCTCGTACTCGTAGCCCTTTCGGGACTTTGTTTCCTTACTTCCTGTTTCTTCGACAGAAGCAAAAAATCTATGGCTATCGGCGGTGGTCTCAGTATTTTCGCGCTCGTTGCGGCAATGCTCGGCTTGTTCGGAAGCGCGGTAATCCCCTCCGTTATCAGACTCGAAGCGCTCGACTTCTTCAACTATACGACTATTATATCTCTGTTCGACGTAGTTTCGATTATGGACGGCACCACGACGTTTATATGGAAGTTTGCGATACTTGTAGTTCTCGGCATTACGGGTTATATACTCGGCGCGAAAAAGTTCGTTAAAAAAGATTTGCCGTTATAACGGTAAGGAGATAAAATTATGTTTGAGTTTTTAAAATTATGCAACGATTTTGAAAAAATGTCGACGCTCGAAAGAGGCGTTCTGCTTGCGGGTAAATCCGCAAAGGTTTTTGCAAAACTCAAAGCGCTTAACATTGACGGAATAGACCCTGTAAACACCCTTGCGGCATATATATTAGGCTCTGTTACAGCCGACGGCGTTATAAACGAACGCGAATACCTTCTTATATACCCCTCTCTCGTAAAAGTTTTCGGCGACGATTTCGATTTCAACACGGTAAAGAAAGCCTTTAAGGGCGACAAAGAAGGCAAATCGGCGGTTAAACGTTACACGAAAAACCTTTTGACCATTCTCTCTTTGGTAGACGAAGAAATAAAAGAGGACATAATATCTTTGTGTCTGTGCGTGGTAACGGTAGACGGAAAAATTTCCCTTAAAGAGAGATTATATATAAGAAATCTTATCAAAGCCTAACCTTTATATGACTTATAGATTTTGCAAGTCAAGCGTTCCGACGGGTTTCCGTCGGAACGCGTGTTTTTACGTCTTTTCCCTCTCGAATATCCGACGATAATTCGCCTACCGCATTAAATAAGGCAGTCCGACGGACTGCCCTTCTTTTTTATTTAACAGTTACGATATAACCGTAATCGAATCGAAATAAACCGTAGCGGTTACGCCCGTTCTTACAATAATTTCAAACTTTTGAAGAACGCCGTTTTCATCGACTATTCCGCTACCCGCTTTCGTCGCCGCTTCTTTAAGAATAGGCAACAAATCTATTTCCACCCATTCGCCGTAAACTCCGCCTGACAAATCCTCGTAATTTTTATCCGCCTTAATATCGTTTTCCGTATCGTTATATATTCTGAAATTGCCTTTGGAAAGTTTTTCGTCGCTTACGACCGCTATTCTGACTTTCAATTCGACTATCTCTTCGAGTTTGTAGTCTTTTGAAAAGCCCACTCCTATCGCCACGAGATACGTGTCCGTTCTGCCGTAAACCCCGCCCGAAAAACCTTGCGGAATATTGCCTTCCGAACTCGCGGTTGAGGTGTGTTTGTTTAACGCGTCTACGCCTACCGTATTATTTAAATCGATACCGTTAAAATCGTAAACGGTTTTTGTAAGTTTAGGTAATCTTTCCGTCTGTTCTTCACCGCAGTCGCACGTTCTTTTGCGAAGCCCGTCGTGGTCGAGCGTAGGCTCCGTTACTGTTTCCCAGTCGCCGTAAATATGCGTGCCTATCGTTTCTATAACTTCCGATTCGTATTCGCCACACGCGCAATAACGGCGTTTTTCACCGTTTTCACGGCAACTTCCTTTTTTAACGGTCTGCCATTCTCCGTACTTATGTTCCGCCGTACCGAGCATTAAATGCTTTACTGAATATATTTCGTAATCGGTAAGCCCCGCAACCGTTTTAAGATAATTTTCTATCGCACCCGACAGCGTACCGCCGTCCGTTCCGTACGTATCCAGCAAATAACGATACGTTTTATCAAAGGCTACAAGGTTATCGGGATTATCCTGCATGACACCGCTTTCGTCAAACGAATATTTGCCGTTATTTTCAACTATGTCCGATCTCCAACGCTTTCCGAAATAAAACGACGTAATTTCAAAATCTTCCGCCAAATCTTCGTAAGATACTCCCAAAAGACCGTTGAGTAAAAATGCTATCGTACCAGTTCTGTCCGCACCCGCGGAGCAGTGGAAAAGTATCGGGTAATTGTCCTTATCGGCAAAAATCCTGAATATTTCGGCAAGGTTCTCTATTGCCGTCGACTGCGAGGGCCTGTTTTCGTTCATTCCGGGGAACAGATAGTCCCATTGTACGATACCGAGTTTATATTTGGTAATTTTGTCGCTTATCGTATCCGTAGTGCTTTCAAAACGCAAATCTATTTCCGTTTTTATGCCGAGTTCGTTTACGATAACGTCCGTCGCCTTGCCGTTCGCGTTTGCTATTTCGGGACTTCTGTAAACCATTCCGTATTTTACCGTACCGTCGGGGGTTTCTCTTCCCCCCATATCTCTCATATTAGTAACGTTTCCGCAACTTATCGCGCGAACGTTGCTCTCCAACTTAAACGAGTCGTTTTTTATAAGATTGCCGTAATTGTCCTTAACCGTATAATAATACGTTTTATCGGGGACGAGATTATATAGAGTTACCGACAGCGAACTGCCCGAATAAGAGTAAATCTCGTTTTTCGCTTCTTCGTCGGAAGCGACGCTGAGTTTATAAACGGAAGTACCCGTTTTAGACCACGAGATTTTTACGCCTTTAACGTCGTCGCCGATAGCGTAGTTTCTGTCGTATTTATACAAATAATCGGCCTTATTGTCCGCATAAAGATATCCCGCAACGGCGTCGGGCAAAATATCGACTTCGCCACCGTCGTAATAAGTCGTTGCGTCTTTTTCGTAAACAGCGGTTAAAACCACGTTTCCGTCCGTTCCGCTTTTTATAACGTAATTTTTTACAGGCGTCTCACCGCCGACCGACCAGCCCTTGAATACGTACTTACGCTTATACGGTCTTAAAACAATTTCCACGTCTTCGTCCGTGTTTTTATATTGCCCGGGAACGCCCTTCATTGCGTTATCCGATACCGTTCCTCCGTTCAAATCGTAGGTTATTGAATAAGTTTTTTCCGTCCTTTTGGGTATAACGAAAAAATATTCGTAACCACAAGCCGAGCATACTCGTTTGCCTTCACCGTCTTTTTCAAAAGTCGCCGGCGTTACCGTTATGCTTTCGCCGTAAACATGCTCGTGTTCCTTGCCGTCGCCGTTTTTGCAACCGACGAACGCCACAATAGAAATTGCCAAAAACAATACCGATAAAATAAACATGATTTTTCTCATCCGTTTTCTCCTTGTCTTGTTATCTCGGCAATATAGCACGAATATTGCCTCTCGCCCGATAGAAATATTTTGGAAACTTATTTAAATTATATCTTACAAAGCCCCCTTTTTCAATACTTTATTTTTTCTATTCTTTGCTCTGCATTTGTTTTTTTGCATTGTATCGTATTCAGGCAATCAAACCGAATAATCAGTGCCAATAAATAAGGCAACCGTAACAACGGTTGCCTTATTTAAGAGGTAAACAATATTAAACTTGTATGTGCGATTTTTATTTTATTTCACCCGACGAATATTCTAGATATTTAGGATCTATCGAATAATACTCATCGTTGTACTTAACCACAAAACCCGTACATTTGTTTTGACCATCTCGCGTTACGTAAATCAGTTCCATACTTCGCTCCTTTATCTCGCACGGGTAAAACGCCGTGCAAAAACTCTTTTCGCTGTTTACGCCTATATTATACAACGACAAAATTGCAATTTAGTAACCCGATTTGATTACTTTTTCGCTTTTCGTGAAAAAATCGTCGGAAAAAACGTACTTTTCCCGACGAACTTATTATTTCAGATATTTTTCCATTTCTTCTTTCGTCGGAAC
>CAKQSC010000022.1 GCA_934271725.1 uncultured Clostridia bacterium | reverse complement strand
GTTTAAACCATCTTAAAAACGCACCCTGCTGAAAGTTCCAGGCTCTCGTTTCGGCAACTTTTACGAATTGTCTGTCTTTTATATCGATATACCCGACCTCCGCAACGTCCGTTTTTTCGGGCAAACGATTGCAAAACTTTACCCGATGAGCAAGGTGTATGCGGTTGTCCGAAGAAAAGGGCTGTAAGTCGTAATATCCGAAAAAATAGTTGTAACCGTCGTCCGGCGTTATTATTTTAATATTCATAATTTTCTCCTGTCGGCATTGCGCCCGAAAACCGGTCGTTTTACGTCGCTTGCCGATTAAAAAACAATCCCGAAAAACTGCTTTCCCGGGATAGTTGTCTTTAAAATGATTATTCGGCGTCGTAAATAGCCCCGATGGATTCGTCGTTGTAAATCTTTTTGATTGCCGCGGCGAAAAGTTTTGCGGTAGACAAAACTTTTATTTTGGGGCAGGTCTTTAAAACCTCGTCGTCGAGATGAATGGTATCGAGTACGATAATCTGCTTGATGCAGGAATCGTTAAGTCTTTGAAGAGCGGGCCCGCTGAGTACGGCGTGCGTGCAACAAGCGATGACTTCTTTCGCGCCGTGATCCATAATAGCCTGCGCGCCCTGACAAATGGTGCCGGCAGTATCTATCATATCGTCTACCATAAGACAACTTTTGCCGTTAACGTCGCCTATAATGTTCATAACTTCCATAACGTTCGCCTTAGGTCTTCTCTTGTCGACGATTGCAAGACTGCAACCGTTGAATTTGGAAGCGAAGTTTCTCGCTCTCGATACCGAACCTACGTCGGGGGAAACTATAACCCAGTCGTCGTTTACTTTGTCTTTGAAATATTTTGCAAGAATAGGCGCGCCTATAAGATGATCTACGGGAATGTCGAAGAAACCCTGTATCTGCGCCGCGTGAAGGTCCATTGTAAGAACTCTGTCCGCGCCCGCGCTTGTTAAAATATCGGCAACGAGTTTTGCCGTAATAGGATCTCTCGGTTTTGCTTTTCTGTCCTGACGGGCATATCCGAAATAAGGAAGCACCGCCGTGATTCTGCCTGCGGAAGCCCTTCTCGCCGCGTCTATCATAATGAGAAGTTCCATTAAGTTATCGTTTACGGGGGTGGAAGTGGACTGAATTATAAAAACGTCCTTGCCTCTTACCGTTTCGCCGATATGAACGTTTATTTCACCGTCGCTGAACGTAGAAACTTCTATATCGCCGAGCGTCATTCCGAGGTTTTTCGCAATATCCTGCGCAAGCGCTTTGTTTGAATTACCCGCAAACAATTCTATCTGGTTACCGTGTGTGATCATCTTTGACAAATCCTCTCTTGTACTTATATAATTTTGCGCTGTTCAAGCATATCTATTGTACATTAAAAAGCCCTTTTCGTCAACTTATTTTAAGACGAAAAACTACTTTTTTGCTTTCAGTTTTTCTTGCGTTTGGAAGCGAAATATTTTTGAAGAACCGCTACGCATTCTTCCTTTAAAACACCGCCCGTATATTCCGTTTTATGGTTAAGCCCCGATTCGGTAAGTATTTTGAACTTGCTTTCCGCCGAACCGCTTTTCGGTTCGTACGCGCCGAACACCACTCTGCCGACTCTCGCGCTCACGATCGCCCCCGCGCACATGGGGCAAGGCTCCAACGTAACGTAAAGAGTGCAGTCGTTAAGTCGCCAGTCTTTCGTTTTTTTAACCGCCTTTTCTATCGCGATTATCTCGGCGTGTTTGAGCGGATTTTTCGTCCGCTCTTTTTTATTGTACGCTTTCGCTATTATTTTATTCTTTTTTACGATGACGCAACCTATCGGCACTTCGTTTTTTTCCGAAGCCCTTTCGGCAAGCGTCAACGCTTTTAACATATACTCTTCGTCCGTCATATAAAATCGAATATCCTTTCTGTTACAAATTCGTTCTTTTTAAAAATCTCGTCCGCATACTCTTTTTTTAAGGGGTGAGCATACTCGTCTTTACCCGTTTCTATCGTAAGAGAAGGTATGCCGAGTTTTTCCACGCACCAGTCTTTATATCCTCCCGCGGAGGGAAGATTTTCCACTACTCTGTACCCCGTAATTTCCGACACCGCGTAAGCGATTTTTCTATCTTTCAAATACCTTTCGCCCGTCTGAAAAAAATCGAAATATATCTCTTCGCCTTTCGTGTGATAGGAAAGGGTGGCGTCGGGACGCACGTCAAGCGTGAAATCTCTTAAAGCCCTGCTTTCTTTTTCGGAAAAAGGAAACGCGCCCGTATAATTTTCTTCACCGGGTGTATTTACGTTATATTTCCCCGTACCGAAACGCGCGTCGAAATTGACGTTTAAATCCACCCCGTTCGCGTTGGCTTTGTAATACAGTTTTCCGTTTTGGCATATAACCGCCCCGTCGGGGTTGGTAAGAGGCAAAAACCACACGACGTAATTAAACGCCGAATACTTTTTTATCATTGACGTGAGAACGTACGCGTTTACGTATTCTCTTGCGTGAATACCCGCCTGAACGATGATTTTTTTACCCTCGTCATACCCCGTTTTAAACGCGTAAAGGTTACGCCCCCGTTCGCTTTTCCCGAATATCTTCTTTTCCCCTGAGTATCTTTCGTAAAACGCCGTAACGTCCTCGTATACTCCCATAAGAAAATATTATGCCTTGCTTATTTATGATATGCGGAACCGCCGTTAATCATAAACGCGCGGTATATCTGCTCGGTCAACAAAAGGCGAAACAGCGTGTGCGGAAAAGTCATATCAGAAAAAGAAATAAGCCCGTCCGCCTTTTTCTTTATTCTCTCGTCCACGCCGTAAGAACCGCCTATAACGAAAGAAATCACGCCCGTTTTGTCGCCGTTCTTTTTTATTTCTTCGGCAAAAGTTATACTGTCGAACTTTTTGCCCTCTATCGCGGAAACGTAAACTCTTCCTTTGAGTTCTTTTTCTATTCTTTCGCCCTCCGTGCGTTTTATGTCCTCTATATCTTTCGCCGTGGGACTGCCGTTAAAGTTTTCTTCTTTAACCTCGGTTATTTTAAAATCGCAAAAACGTGAAAGCCGTTTTGCATATTCTTCTATGCCGTCCGCGAAATATTTTTCTTTCACTTTGCCGACGGCTATTATTTTTATTTTTATCATAAGCACCCTACAATCCACTCGGCGACAAGCACGACTATGCCGACGGCGGAAAACAAAAAGAAACTCTTGAAATCCGCTTTTTCTTCACTTCTTTCCTCTTTTATTTTAAACGCGAAACGGTAAACGACGAAACAAATCGCGAGAGCGAGTATGCCGGCTGTTGCGAATATCGCCGTAAGAGTCGCGCCGAAAAGGAAATCCCCGACGAAATAGTTAAACAAAATCACGAACGCGTTGTTGACGAAATGCAAAATCACCGTGGGTAAAACGCTTTTCGTCGTAATAGCGATATAAGCGTAAATCCACCCGACGACAAACTGATATACCGTCTGCGCGGGGTTATGGTGATAAAGCGAAAAAGCGAACGCGCACACAAGCAGGGTAACGAGCGGTTTATCGCCCGACGTTCCTTTTAAAATCACCGAACGGAATACAATCTCTTCGAGAACCGCGGGAACGACCGCTATCGCAAACAGCGCGAAAACGAGTTCGCCGGCGTTGTTCATGGAAATGCTCACGCCCGAAACTTTCAGACCGATTTTTTTCAGTCCGTCCACGAAATAATCGTTCAGAAACCCTAGCCCGAAAATCGTTCCGAACGCGACGAAAGGTATCAGAAACGCAACGCGGTAATCGAACCGCTTAAAACCGCACAAGTTTTTTAAAGTAACGTTTTTATTCAATCCTTTCGCGATAAAAAGAGTTATCGCAAGCCCCGCCTGCGTCAAGAGATAAGTTGAAATATTAAACACGGCGTTATCTTTTACGTCGTCGTATTTTTTTAACGCCATAAGTATAAACGCGACGAGATAAGTTACCGCCACGGGCAAAACCGCCGACAAGGAAAAAGCGATGCCGGCGTCTTTACCTTTTATTACGTTTTGCTCCTTTGCCTCTTCCATACCCGTCAACGTCTTTTTCTTTTACTTAAAACGACTACCGCGACAATAACCGCCGTCCCGAACGCGACCGACGGCGCATAGCCGAAACAGCCCCTCTTTTCTCCCGACGCCGTCGCATTTCCGCCCGAGCCGAAAGAATAAACGTCGCTTACCCCGTCTTTCGTAACAACGAAAACTCTTATTTCGCTTTTGTCGTACGAAACGGCGTATTCGCCGAGCCCCGAATCGAAATACTCGTAGTCGGAACAGTTTTCCATAACCTCGTTCGCCGTCATTTTCGCTTTGCCGTCGACTTTCGCAACAACTATATATCCGTCCGCGTCCGTGTTTAAACTTATCTTCCCGTCTTTAAACGTCGGCGGTTCGACAAGCGTTATTTTGCCGAAACCGAGAGCGGTTCCGTCGTCTTTTTCGACAGACATATCGACTTCTATACAACCGTACGAGGAATATATTCCGCCGTAAGTAACTTTGTAACAAATATATCTTTTTCCGCTCTTTCCGAGCCCCGTAAGCGTTACCCCGTATTTTTTATACGGCAAAGTCAAATCGATAACCGTTTTGCCCGATTTTTCTTCAAACTCTTCCTCGTTAAGTTCCGCAGACGAGGCAAGCAACTCCGCCTTGTTGCCGAAATCTTCCGCAACGAAACGCACGCCGACCTTGCCGTCTTTTACGTAATATACGTACGGTTCGCCGACGTCGGGTTTAAGTTCCGCGTCTCCTTCGCTACCCGGTATTTTTACACGGAAAGTATAACTGCCGTCCTCGTTTTCGCTTATTACTTTAACGACTATTCCGCTGTTCGTTCCGTCCGAATAAGAAATCGCGTTTTCCGTTCCGCTTTCGCTACCGAACACGGATTTGTCTATCGTTTCTTTCAGGGCGAGAGAATACACCTTTATTTTGCTTAAATTAAGCAGGCACAGCGACTTTCTTTCACGCGGTTCGAGAGGATTCGCGCTCGTTTTTAAATTGTCCGTTACCTTGCTTCCTCCGCCGAACCTGAAAGCGTATACGTTAGCCGAGCCGTCTTTTTCGTAATCGCAATACATATTGCCGTAGTACCTGTCGCCTACGTCGCCCGTAGCGTTTCTGTACCCGTCCTTTTCGTTAACGCGGTAAATAAGCAGTCCGCTTTCGGCAAGACCGCCGTCGAAAACGCCCTCGTTGCTTCTCGCCTCTATCATAAAATACTCGTTGCCGTCCCCTTTCGTATCTATTTTAAGGGCGACCGTGTCTTTTTCGTAAGTAGTCGGGTAAAGCGTATACGTTCCGCTTTTCGTTATTTTCATAACATTCTTTTCGCCTACCCAGCCGAGTTTCTGCCTTACGTAAGTAGTGGGATATTGAGGCACTTTAAACGTCGACGCCATAACGTCCGTTTCGCCGAGATACTCGAAAGACTGATCGAAATACCCGTAATAGTCAAGCGCGCCCAGCGTGTGCATAAGTTCGTGGCAAAGCGTGCCGGGATTGCCTCTGCCGTCGGTAGAAGTTATAAGTTCTCTTAAAGACAACACGTCGTAAGTATCCGCTTCTTTGTTTAAAACGACGGGGTATTTTGCGGTTACGCCCGAAAGGTCGAACCCCGCGGGAATGTAATAAGCGTTTTTAATGCTCCGTTCGGCATTGCAAAGTCCGCTCATGTGTGGCCAGAGAATCATTCCCCAGTCGTCGTTCGTAAGCGCGGAACAGTTTATAATAAGACTTATGCTGTCCGTCTTTCCGTCTTTATCGGCGTCCGCGTCGTAATTTCCCGTCGGTATACGCATATTCGCAAGCACTTCTCTTACGAGCGTCTGCTCCCTCGCGTATCCGTCAACGTGTTGTTTCGCGCCCGCCTCCGACGGGGAAACGGCGTTACCGAAATCGTCGTAATATCTGTTGTCGTAGCCCTGCGCGTTTTCCGTCGTTACGTACTTAGAACCGTTCCATTCGTATTTCGGGCGGTAATATTCTTCCGTTTTTGAAACCGTGACGAAAGATTTACCCTCTTTGCTTTCGGGAAAAACAGTCGTTACGGAAAGTTTGTTTCTCGAAACCGTTTCAAAATATTTTTTAACGCCGTATTCTTCCGTATTATAAAGGTCGTTCAGTCTGTTTACGTCCTCGTCCGCCACGCTCTCGCCGTCCGCGAAGTTTACGATAACGGCGATATTCAGCACCTCGCCCGAATACGTTTCGGCATAAACTTTCGCGCCGTAAAAACCAAACGACGACAAAACGGCTACGAGCGCGCACGCCACCGCAAATAAAGACAATGTTTTTACTATAAATCTTTTACCGATTTTCATAATTTGCTCCGAATATATTGTAACACAAGCGAAATGCTTACACAAGGATTTTGTTTCAAAATAAGTTCTTTTTCTCTTTTTTGAGTTCTTTTTCGCAGGCGTTTATAAGATAAAATGGTTATTATTACGCCGTGAAAGGCAACGCATTACCGCCTTAGCCTTTCGCCGACGAGGTTTATAAAATGAAAAAGATACATATCGATTATAAAAACGCGGTTACGCCTCCTTTCTTTCTCGCGATATTTTTACTTCTCAATTTTTCCGCGCCCGTAAAAGCGCCTCTCGCGATTTCCTTTTTCTCCGCTCTAATATACTACGGATTCAACCCGTTTATAACGTTTGCCGTCTATGCGGTTTCTCTCGTATATCCGCTAGACGTAACGTATTTTATCTGCTGTGCCGGCGCGGGGCTTTTCGTCCTTTTGTTTCGCCTTATCTTCAAAAAAATACGACCGCCTTATTTTTTACGCCCCGTTATCGTTTTCGTTTCCCTTGTTCCGCTGATTCTTTTCGGCGCGAACAACTCCCTTTTCGTAAACCTCGCCCTTATTTCGGCGGTCGCTCTTACGGAAGTTCCGTTTAAAGTCTTTTTAAACTTTGCTTGTTTTAAAAAACTCAACGCAAAGCCCGACGAAAAAGATTTATTGTCGCTTATATGCGTTTATTTCTTCGTCGCGCTCGGGTTTGGCAAAATCGCGGGGGCAAACGTTTCCGAACCCGTCGTTCTTATTCTCGTTCTTTTTTGTTCGAGAGTGTTTAAAAGAAACTCCGCCGTCCTTACGGCTACTCTTTTAAGTTTGCCCGTAGCGGTATACCGCGCGGATTTCGCTTTCGTAGCGACGGCTTCCGTGTTCGCTTCCGTTTTATATTTTTTGTACGACTTTCCGAAATACGTAACGGCAATGTCTTTTTTCGCCCTGGATTTCGGCGCGAGAGTTCTTAAAGACGCCGATTCGGCTTTTAACCTCACCCGCCTTATAATTTTTACCGTCTTACTTATTATTTACGTTCTTTTCCCCGATAAATACTTAAAATCGCTGAAAAACAAAATATACGGTTTCGAGGACAAAGTTCTAGTGAAACAAGCGATTAACAGCGTTAAAATATGCCTTGCCGACAAACTTTTCGACTTGTCCTCTTCGTTTACCAAAATAGCGGGCACTCTCGAAGAAGAAAACAAGGAGAAGAAATGCGACGTAAAAGAATTATGCTCGAAACTCTTTAACGAGGTCTGCATAAAAGAATCCTGCCGAACCCGTTGTCCGTTGACGGCGGACAGATTTTCCCCGTTGTTTGAAACGGGGCTTTCGAGAGGCAAAATAAGTCTTGTAGACATTCCCGAAGATTTGTCCGTGGCGTGCAAGCAACTACCCTCCGTTTTATATAACGCCAACAAACTTTTAAACGAATATAAAGACGGAATCAAACGCGAACGCGAAAAAAATCTTGCCGGAAAACTTATGTCCAAAGAAAGTCGCGCCGTTGGCGAACTTCTTAAAGGGCTTGCTTCCGACGTAGGAAGAACCTCCTCGCTTAACTACGATATGGAAAGAAAAATACAGCGTGAACTTGCGGAAAACGGAATAACGAGCGACGAAATAATAGTGTTCGGCGAAGGCAAAAACTTAAACGTGCACCTTTTGGGCGAGTTCAACGCCCCGCCCGCAAGAAGCAACGTTTTGAAAATCATAGACAAGGCGACCGAAAGAAAAATGCAGATAGACGAAATTACGGACGTAACCAAAAACAAATGCGCGTTGTCGATAGGTCCGAAACCGAAGTTCAAAATAACCACGGGCGTTTCCACATTGCCGAAAAACGGCTCTTCCGTTTCGGGCGATACGTTTACCTCTTTAAGCGTCAATTCGCACCGCAAACTTTTAGCCGTTTCGGACGGAATGGGGAGCGGAAAAAGCGCGAACGAAGTTTCGTCCGGCGCGCTTACCCTGTTTGAAAACTTTTATAAAGCGGGACTTTCTGCCGATAAGGTGGTGGAAGCCGTAAACAAGATTTTAACCGTTTCGCTCAAAGACGACTTTACCGCCCTTGACGTTTCCTTCGTAGACGAGTCGGACGGCAGTCTTACGGTCATGAAATACGGGGCGGTATATTCGCTTATATTCACCTCTTCGGGCGTGAAAATCATCGAGGGCGGAAGTTTACCCATAGGCATAGTGTCCGAACTTCGCCCGAGTTCCGCCGTTACGGCAATGAAAGACGGCGATATGCTCGTTATGATGAGCGACGGCGTTACGGACAATTTTTCGGATATGGCGGAACTGATAGAATTCGTAAACGACAACTACACGGCGGACCCGCAGGAACTTTCGGTAAAAATATTAAACAGAGCGCTTACGCGCGACGGCGGTATTCCGCACGACGATATGACGGTTTTATGCGCCCGCGCCGACGCTTCCTGACGATAAAACGTTGCGACGCCACGCCGACGTATCCGCTTTCAACCTACTTTCATATAAGCAAAGCCACGCTTTTTTCTTAAAGCGTGGCTTTGTTCTCGTTATTCGGTTTTGTTCTCCGTTACGGCAAAATATTTTGCCACGCCGAAAGACGCTTCTTTGACAAGCATTTCGGATACGCCTTCGGTGACAAACTCCCGTATTATCTTTTCGATTTCGTTTTCGTTTTTCTCTTTAAGAGAGATTATGCTTTTGACGGCTTGTTTCATACTTTCCTCTTTAACTATGCCTTTCAGCAATTCCTCTACGCACTTTTTGTCGAGAGTTTTCTTTTCGTAAACGAGTTTACCCGTCTTTACGAAAGATTTTACTATAACGCTTATCGTAGTCGACAAAACGAACGCCATGCACGAACCCTGAAAGGTGTCATAGTCGAAAGACGTTTTCCCTTTCGTCGCTATTCCCGTAAGATAAAAAACCACAATCGAAATCAAGAAGGTCGACACCTGAACGTACTTTGCGAATTTGGGGTGTTTTTCGCTTATGACGTTCAGCAGATAACCGAGTACGCATATTATCGACGCGGAAATCGCGCTGTCGATGCCGAACTTGCGGAAAAAAGTAATCAGATACGCATATTCCACCTTGAACCTCCCTCGGAGGCAAAGGCGCGACCGCTAACGCCGGATTCTTTTTCCTCTCCTTCTTTTAACAAACGTATACCGCACCTTTTACCTCCTTAAAATATATTAACAAGACGCTTAAACGGAAAAAACGAAAACCGCCTCTTTCCGTCTGTACCCATTATACCATACCGCAAACGCCCTTTTGACTTTCGTGAAAAAATATTTTACATATAAAGCGCGACTATTAAACATACTTTTCGTATGAATATTTCGCCATCGCTTAAAAAGAACGTCGAAGAGATTAAAAAAAGAATAAACGCGTTCGACCTGAAAGTCTGCGAGCGTAACGCAAACGGAAAGAAACTTTGCGTTTTTTACATCGATTCCGTAACGGATAAGGAAGCGGTTACGAGACTTGCTCTGACGCCTATAAAAAAACTCGACGGCAGGTTGAGTTTCGATGCTTTGAAAGAAACTCTTTCCGCATCCGAAACGGAGGTAAGGGAAAGTTTGGAGGACGTCGTTAAAGACCTGCTCGACGGCAAACCCGCTCTTTTTTTAAACGGGAACGGAAAAGCGATAACTTTCAATGCGAAAAAAGTGGTAGCCCGCTCCGTCGAGGAACCGCCGACTTCCTCCGTAATAAAGGGACCGAGAGCGGGATTCAACGAAAACCTTATGTCCAACGTCGCGCAGATAAGGCAAAAAATTAAAAGCGAAAACCTTACTCTCGACTTTTTGACCGTCGGTAAATACTCCGCGACTTCCGTATGCGTTGTGTCTATAAAAGGAATAACGCCCGAAGGTCTTACCGAAACGGTTAAAAAGCGCATAAGCGAGATAAACACGGACGCCGTGCTAGATTCCTCTTATGTGGCAAGATATCTTACCAAACGGAAAACTTCTCTTTTCAAGCAATACGGCACGACGGAAAAACCGGACGTTCTATGTTCAAAACTTCTCGAAGGAAGAATAGCCGTCATTGTGGACGGCTCTCCCATAACGGTTACTTTACCATATATCATCTTGGAAGATTTTCAGTCCCCTGCGGACTATTACACCAACAACTACCGCGCCGTTTTATCGAGAAGTTTAAGGGTTCTGTCCGTTATTCTTGCGGTAATACTCCCCGCGGTGTTCGTAGCCGCGGAAATGTTTCACATACAACTTCTTCCCCTCAATTTTCTTCTTACCATAATAAGCAGTATACGCGGTATACCCCTTTCGCCCTCTTTCGAGATGTTTTTAACGCTTATAATATTCGAGATACTCGACGAAGCGAGCGTCAGAATGCCGAGGCACGTGGGAATGGTTATATCCATCGTAGGCGGGTTGGTTTTGGGGGAAACGGCGGTGAACGCCGGCATCATATCCGCGCCGACTTTAATGATAGTAGCCCTTTCGGGAATATGTCTGTACACCGCCCCCGAACTCGAAGAAACCTTTTCCGTTCTCCGTTTCGTTTACCTTATCGTCGCGGGCGCGCTGGGCGGTTACGCAATGATTATTCTTTCGGCGGGAATCGTCCTTTACGCCGTGGATTTCGAGAATCTGAACACGCCCGTTCTCGCCCCGTACGCGCCTCTTATAGAAAAAGATTTAAAAGACGGCATATTCAAGCGTTTCAACGAAGAACTGACTAAACGCCCCGTGATATTCAGGAGTAAAAACCGCACGAGAACGGTTATAAAAAAGGAGAAAGAAAAATGAAAACAAGACAGATATGCTTTTTCTTTATATCGTTTATGCCCGTGCTTAAAGTGTTTGCGATGCCGAGCGCGCTCGTAAGAAACTGCGGAAGAGATTTATTGTTCGTCTACGCCCTTTCTTTTTTTCTCGATTTTATCGTTCTGCAAGCAATACTCGTTACGGCAAAAAGAAAAAAAGACCTTTACGACCAACTTCTGCCGAAAATAAAAACCGCGCCGACGAAAATAATATACTTTTTATACGCCCTGTTTTTTATTATCAAATGTCTGTACTACGCAAGCGAGCAAAGGGTATATATAGAACTTTCGCTTTATCAGACGGAAACGCATCTTCTTACATTTCTGCCCTTTTTTCTGTTCGGATTTTACGTTTCGACCAAAAGAATAAAGGCGATCGCCCGCCTTTCGGACGTAACAGCCGTTTTATCCGCCCTTTCCGTGATTATTTTAATTCTTCTTTCTTTTTCGAGCGGTAATTATCTTACGTTTATGCCTCTTTTGAGAACGGGAACGACACCCTTTTTCAAAGGCTTGTCCGCTTCTCTTTTATGGGGCGGAGACGCCGTTTATCTTCTTTTCGTGTCGAAAGACCTTATATTTGAAAAAAACGCGCGACTGAAAATCAACCTGTCGTATCTTTTTTCCGGCGTTCTCGTAATGCTTTTTCTCGCCGTGTTTTACGCCATTTTCGGCGACCTCGGTCAGGAAAAGATTTTCGCGTTTGCCGAGATTTCCGCTTACAGCGTATTTCTTTCCAACACGGCGCGATTCGATTATTTCGCCATATTTCTTCTTCTCGCGTCAAGCGTGGTAGCCTCTACCCTTCCTCTTCTTTTCGCCACCGCTTGCCTTAAAAAAGTTTTCACTTTCAAACGAGATTTCACAGTCGCGCTTATTCCCGTAAGCATAGTATTCGTTTTCATAACGGTATTCAACAACAAATCTAACGTTCTTCTCGATACCGTCTATCTGTTCTTTCCGTTCGTGGCGATTGCTTTCAATTATCTTCTTCCGATGCTTTCCGTATTTTTAAAGGTGAAAAAATGAACTTTAAACGAGCAAAATGGTTTATTTATCTGATAACGGCGATATTTCTTTTGTTTTTCAGCAACGATTTCGGGCTTATCAACGTTGAAAAAACGGCTATCGTAGTGGCTCTCGGCATAGACAAAACGGAAAACGGCGAATTCGACGTTACGGCGCAAATCGTTCTTCCGTCGTACACGAAAGAAAACGGCAGTAACGAAAAGGCAACCGCTTCCGCAAGCGACAAAACCCTTTCGGGCGCGATTGCGAGCATTGCCGATATAACGGGCTGGTACCCCAAACTGTCTTATTGCAATCTTATAATTTTAGGCGACTCTTTTCTTAAAGGGGATTACGACGCAATGGGGCTTTTTACTTTTTTCAAAGATTCCACCGAACTTCAAGACTCCTCTTTTATAACCGCCTGCAAAGGTAGAGCAAAAGAACTTCTTCTTACCCTTTCGCCCCTCGACAACCTTTCTTCTTTCGCTTTACAAAAAATCTTTTTCGGCAACGTAAACAGACTGGGCTATACCGTTACTTCAAACGTAAAAGATTTCAAACAGGGGCATAATTCGGTCTCCGAATGTTCCGTTATGCCCTACGTTATAGCCGAAAACGACGATTCGAGCGGAAAAACGGGCAACGAGAAAAACACTTACACTTACGACGCGACAAGCACCGCCGTTTTCAAAAAAGGCGCGTTCTCTTTTATGATGAACCGCGACGAAACGGTTTGCTATAACGCCTTAAAAGAAAAAGTAAAAGATTCCGAAACGAACGTGCCGTTAAAAGACAAAACCGCCCTTCTCAACGTAAAGAAAAACAAACGCATACTTTACGTTAAAAAGGGCGAAACACCGACTTTCACGTTAGGTTTTGAACTCACGTGCAAGGTTGAAGATTTTTCCGTATACGTAGAAAAAGACGAACCTCTTTACGAGTTTACCGACGAGATAAAACGGGCTACGGAAGAAAAATTCGTTTCCGTTCTGTCCGGACTTATACGTAAAACGACGGAAACGGACACCGACCTTTTCGGACTGAGAGAAACGTTTTACAGAAAATATCCCGCCGAATACGAAAAGATAAAGAACGGTTTCCTTTCCAACGTAAAATACGAGCAAAAGGTAACCGCAAAAGGCGTTAAAGCATAACATTACGCTTTAACGCCTTGCCTCGTCGGACGATATATATTTGCTCTTCCGCCCGACCGTCTTGCTTTTTCAACCGAACATCTTGCTTCTTCGCCCGACCGTCTTGATTTTCCCGTTAACCTCTTTTCGTTTTGCACCCTTTAACGCCCTCTATCGAAAGAACGTCGCTTTTATAATCGAGCGTAAGGTTGTTTTCTTCGGCGGTTTCCGAAAACGCCTCGTCGTACAGTTCGTTTAAAAAATAGGGTAAATCGAAAGTGCTTTCGCAATAAAAATAGTACGCGAGCGAACCCGGCACCGCGTTTACTTCGTTGAAATAAACCTTGCCGTTTTCTATGAGATAATCTACGCGGATTACACCTTTCGCCTTTAACGCGGTGTACAGTTTTTCCGTATACCGTTTAAGCGTGGCAAGCGTTTTTTCGTCCTTTATGCCGTTCATTGTTTTTTCGCCACCGCCACTGTATTTATCGGCAAAGTTTAAAATCTCGTTTTTGGTTTTATCTACCTCGGGCGCGGATATTTTCAACTCACCGCCGTACGAATAACACGCTACGCTCGCTTCCGTAAACTTTATCAATTTTCTCTCTATTATGCACGTCGTGTCGTACCTGAACGCTTTGAAAAGCGCGTCTATAAGGCTTTCGTCCGTCTTACCTATGCCGATGCCTATGCTCGAACCCAGCCTCGTCGGTTTCACTATCACGGGGTAACCGAACTTCTTTTTGATTTTTTCGACCGTTTGCCGTCTTAACGAGAAAAACTCTTTCGCGGTAACCGTAAGATAAGGCAAAGTATGCACGTTATGCGATTTCGCCACGTCTTTGCAAAGCGCTTTGTCCATACTCACCGCAGAGGCCGAAACGCTAGGCGAAGCGGAAGGTATTTTACACAGTTTAAGAATGCCTTCGAGCGTGCCGTCCTCGCCGAACATACCGTGCGTACAGTTTAACGCAAGCGAAACGTCGCACAGTTTTTTAAGTTTTTTGTTCTTTATCGCGTAAAGCGAATCGTCACCCGCAAGAAGAGTTACCCTTTCAAGTTTTTTAACGTCGAGATTTTTATAAATCTCCACGTCGTTCAACGCTTTACCCGTATACCACAAACCGTCCTTGTCGATATACACGGGCAGGGCGTTATACTTTTCGCGGTCGGTGCCGTTCAGGGCAAGCACCCCCGTTATTACGGAAACGTCGTGTTCGCTTGATTTTCCGCCGAAAAAAACGAGTATATTTTTCATATTCACCTCACGAAAAAAGAGATGCTTAACGGCATCTCTATATTATACGTTTTCTATTCGTTATTTGTGATTGAGGTCTGTTTTTTACGGTCAGATATAAGTATCGGGCAAATCGTTTTCAAATAAAACGACGTCCCCTTTCTCTATTATTTTATTAAGCGTGTCGTTGCCTCTGTCGCTGTTTTTCTCGAAAGTTACGTCGTCGCCCGTTTTGCCCTCTTCCATAAGTCCTCTAATGAGAGCCTCCGCGTTGGTTTTCCCTATGACGATTATTTTATCGAACGCTTTTGCGATAAGTCTGCCCGCTTCTTCGTTTATCTCCGCCTGCTTGTCGCCGAGTTCAACTATACCCGGGGTAACTATAATCTTTCTTCCATCGAAAGACTTAACCACCTCTATCGCCTTTTTAAGCCCGTCGAAGTTGGAGTTGTAACTGTCGTCTATAATAACTATTCCTTTGTTGTTGGGAAGAATGGAAAGTCTGTGCGTGGTCGCGCTTATCTTGTTTATTCCCGACGCAATCATATACGGCGGAAGTCCGAGATCGTACGCAACCGACGACGCGAGGACTATATTTGAAACGTTATGCACGCCGAGAAGCGTCGTCTGACAATCGATTTCTTTTTCGCCGAGAACAAGCGTGAAAAAGGAGCCGTCTTTGGTCGCAACGATATTTTTCGCGTAAACTTTCGGGTGTTTTTCCCCGTTTAACCCGGCAAGCGTTTTTTCGCCCTCGAATTCTTCGTAAAGTTGCACGGAATATTCGTTATCGCACGAAAAATAGGCTTTGCCGTCTTTTTTAAGGTGTTCAAACAACTCGAACTTCGTCGCTTTTACCGTATCTATGTCTTTAAACGTTTCGAGGTGCTGTTCGTTAATGCCCGTAAGCACGGCTATATCGGGGTTGACGAGAACCGCAAGGTCGGTAATGTCTCCTTTTTTTCTCGCGCCCATTTCCGCAATAAACACGTCGTGCGTGGAGTCTAGTCTTTTCGTCGCTATGCTTATTCCGAGAGGCGTATTGTACGATTTGGGAGTCGCAAGAACTCTGTATTTTTCGCTTAAAATAACGCTCAATATAGATTTTACGCTCGTTTTGCCGTAACTGCCCGTTAT
>CAKQSC010000021.1 GCA_934271725.1 uncultured Clostridia bacterium | reverse complement strand
CCTTTCTATACGGCGATAGAAAAATCCACCAACGACGTTTACGGTAAAAACGTTGTAAAACTTGTAAGACCGGGTAGAAACGGCGGTATGGCGGCGTGCGCGGAAGACGGCGATTTGCCTACTGCGGACGCAAACAAATACATCGAGTTCACTACTCCGCTTAAAAACCTTTACGGCACCATTGAAATTACGGACAAGGCGATAAGGGCGTCCAAGGACAATTCCGGGGCGGTGGTAAATCTTCTCAACGCGGAAATGGAATCGTTGGTAAAATCCGCCAACTACAACTTTTCGAGAATGTTGTTCGGCGACGGCAAAGGTACTCTCGCAACCGTATCTTCGGCAACGAATTCCGTCGTAACGGTAGATTCGGCGAGAAATATCGAACAAGGAATGATAATCGACTTCAACGTCAGCGGTGAGGACGGTTACAACAATCTTAAAATTACGGAAGTGGATAAAGAAAAGAACACCTTTTCCGTATTCGGAAAGACTTTTGACAGCACCAAGGTGTCGAAAGCGAAAATCACTCTTCACAACACCAAAGACGAACTTACGGGACTCGAAGCGATTTTCGCTACGTCCGGTTCTCTTTACGGCGTAAGCAAGAGCAATAAGTATATGGTTCCGTACATTCAGACGAGCGTCGGCGCGATTACGGAAGCGAAAATACAGGAAACGATAGACGCCATAGAGATGCGTTCCGGTTCGAGAATAAATATGATTCTTTGTTCTTTCGATACGAGACGCGCCGTAAAAAAAGCGCTTTCCGCGAACAACGTAATGATGCCCGCCCTCGAACTGCAAGGCGGTTACAAGGCGATAAGTTACAACGGAATACCCGTCGTTGCGGACAGATTCTGTCCTGCGGGATATATTTACTTCCTTAATACGGACGATTTTGAACTTCATCAACTTTGCGACTGGGAATGGTTGCAGGGCGAAAACGGCGAGATTTTAAAGCAGGTTCCGGGCAAGGCGGTTTATACCGCGACTCTCGTAAAATACGCCGAACTTATGTGTACGAGACCGGGCGGTCAAGGACTCTTAAAAGGCGTAACGGGCTGATTTTGTTTTTGTTTCCCCGCCGAACGGCGGGGAAACTTTTAAAAAGGAGAAAAAATGAAAATTAAAGAAATCATACTCAAAGCGTTGCCGTTTACGGGTTATGGCGAACTTGTGGAAAGTCTTGAAAAAATGACTTCGTCGTCCACTTCTTCCGAGCCGATAAACAGACTTACGCGAATAGCCGTCAACGTGCTTGGCGAAATAGCGGAAGGGTACGTGCCTCTCGTTACGGAAGAAACGGTTTCCGTTACGAACGGGAAAATAAGTTACGGCAGTTTATCGCAGGACGTTGCGAAAGTGATTTCCGTATGCGACGAAAACGGCGTTCCCGTAAGTTACGAAGCGGAAGCGGACGGTATTAAAACGGGCGTTTCTTCGGCAAAGGTAAGATACAGGTATTTCCCCGTTAAGTACAGACTTGACGGCGAAGTGTATTTCGACGGTCCGCCCGTGTCCGCAAAAACGGTGGCTTACGGTATTGCGGGCGAATATTTTATGACGGAGGGCGACTACGCGCTGTCAAACGTGTGGAACAGAATGTTTTACGAGTCTTTAAGCGCGCAACTTAAAAGAAAAGGTCTTAAACTCAAAGGGAGAAGATGGATATGAGATTGTTACGTTCTTACGCGCCCGAGAGAAAAGAAACTTTTAAAAAATACGAACTTATAGGCAAACCTTATAACACTTTGCTTAATTTCGACACGGACGACGACGGAAACGTAGTGTACGGCTACGGGTTGTCTTCCGGCTCGGAAACGACTCTTGCAAACGTAAAAGCGGGCGAAAAAGTTTTTGCTTCCAAACTTAACGGCAGGATTTTTTTCTTTACCAAAAGCGTATCGGATAACATAGTTTGTTTTAACGAGTCGGCAACGGCGACGGAGATAGCGACTACCGACAAGGCGGGTTCGCTTACCGTTAAGAAATCGGCGGGCGCGGGTAAAGAAGTCGTTTTTATAACGGACGGAAAGAAAACTTATATTTTCGACGGCGAAACGGTAACCGAAAGCGTTGTTCCGCCCTTTAAAGATTTATGCGACTTTTGCGGAGCGACGGCGGTTATTACGGCAGACGACGCCAAAACGCTGTTTATCGGCGGTGTTTCGGATTCGGAAGCGGATTTGAGTTTGAACGGCGCGGTTTACGTAACTCTTCCCGAATCGGCAGAGGGGTTGTATTCGTTTAACGACGACCTGTATATTTTCTGTAAAAAGGCGATATACAGACTGTCGGCGGAGGAAAGCAGAAGAAATTACAAACTCGAACCCGCGTTCGGTTTAAAACGGGATTATATTTCGGATTCGCTTGTAAAAGTGCGTAACAAGGCGGTGTTTATGACGGGAGACGGAATACACGTTTTCGACGGCAAAAAAATAGTAAAAAACAACTTCTTCAACAACACCGAAGATAAGGACGTAAGCGTTTCGCATTGTTTTTGCGCTAACGGCAGATACGTGGCGAGAGTGCTTAAATTCGGTATTCCCGTATTCGTTTATTACAATGCGGAAAAGGACAACGGCGGGGTGATATTCGATTTCGCAACCGAGCCGGTCGTCGACGCGGGTGGCGGAGAGGCTTTTTACGGAAGAACTTCCACGGGCGTAAAACCTATGGTAAGACAAACGAACGCCACGCCCGGTTCCTGCAAGATAACGTATAAAATTAACTTCGGCAATAAAAGAATAACGCTCGGTAAAGTGTACTCGAAAGGAACAAGTGCCGGGTTTATTGTCAACGGCGGAGGGGGCGACGCGACGTTTTCTTTTAAAAACGGAGATTATACGGACGTGCGTTTAAGCGGTAAAGAAATCCTGATTACTCTTACTAACGCTTCGGCAAGCTGTAAAATAGAAAAAATAACGCTTTATATAAAGGAGAATTAAAAATGAACTTTACCACACCCGCAAGCAAAAGCGAGTTGCTTTCGGATCTCGAACAGATAGACGCGTATTATAAACCGCAGACGGAAGACGTTTCCATACCGACGTTTAGCGTTGCGAGTTTTACGAAAAGGACTTATTCCCCGCCGGACGACGCCACTTTGGTTTCAAAAGCGTCGGCAGTGGCTGAAAACGAAACCAACGTTTTGAAATTAGAGTATATTATTCCCTATCAGGCGAAAATGGCGTCTAACAGGGCGGAGAAAACGGCTCTCGAAGGCAAAAAAACGGCGAGAATGAACGCCCTCGACAAGGCGCGCGACGAGGAACTCGCGTCCGTCGATGCGGAACTCGGCAAAAGAGGAATGTCCTCTTCTACGATAGTAAACGGCGTGAAAGAAAAAATTACCGAAAGGTACGCAAGGCAAAAAGCCGTCGAAGGGGCGAGTTTTGACGTACAGATAGGCAAATACGACGCGGAATACGGGGAATTGAGTAACGTGATTTCCGAAGCCGATACGTTGTTTCTTAAAAAGAAACAGTTGCTTTTCGACAAGTTGGTTAAGGAATATAAGGAAGAAAGGCAGAAAAAGACGGACGAAACGAACGAATACAACAATACCGTCAACGAGAGAGAAATAGCCGTAAATAATAAGTGGAAAGAAGTTACGGCGAGGTTGAAGTTGAGCGTGTTGAACAGCATAACTTCGGGATACGCTTCCGAAAAGTTGGAGGCGCTAGGATTCTACGAGGATAAAATCGCAGTTATTCAGGCGTATTATTCCACAATGTCGGCTACGAGCGCGTACCTTGATTTTTCGCAGACGACGGAGTTTATTCGCCACCTCGGACCGCATTACTATACTACTCTTTATCAGATGTACAGGATGAGCAAACTTTAATCGGTTGTTAAAAAACGGCGTAACGCCCCGAAGGATTTTTCCTTCGGGGCGCGACTTTGCTTGCGGAAAAAATAAAAGGGTGGTATAATAAAATTATGGAAATACTTGTGGCGAGCGCGAACGAAGGCAAAATTAAAGAAATAAAAGAAATAATTCACGGCGCGCGTATTCTGACGCTTAAAGACGTCGGTTTTACGGGCGATATAGAAGAAAACGGCAGTACTTTTAAAGAAAACGCGATTATTAAAGCCAAAACGATTTTCGATTTGTACGGAATAGCAACGCTTGCCGACGACAGCGGTCTTTGCGTAGACGCGCTTAACGGCGAACCGGGCGTTTACAGCGCAAGATATTCGGGAAAGGGTTCCGTCGCTAATATGAACAAACTTTTAGAAAATATGAAAGGCGTAACGGACAGAAGGGCAAAGTTCGTTTCTTCCGTCGTTCTTTATACGAAAGATAAAGTTTACGAGGGCGTCGGCGAAACGTTCGGAGAGATTTTAACGGAAAAACGCGGAGACAAAGGTTTCGGTTACGATCCGATATTTTACAGTTACGACCTGAAAAAATCTTTCGGAGAGGCTACGGACGAGGAGAAAAACTCCGTAAGCCACCGCGCGAGAGCGCTTGAAAATCTTAACGAACGGATAGGAAATATTTTATGAAAACTTTGCTCGTTATATCCGACACGCACGGGAACGTTTCCGCGCTTGAAAAAATTAAAACGGTAATGGCGGAAAGCGATTACGTGTTTTTTCTCGGCGACGGGGCATTGGATATTTTAAAGTATCGCGATTTGTTGAAAGGCAAACTCTACGCGGTGGACGGCAATTGCGACGGGTGCGTGTTCGGTAAAAAAGAAGGATTATTGACGATTGAAAATCACAGAATATTTTACACGCACGGCGATTTGTATTCGGTTAAAAGAAGTCTGTTGAAGTTGGAACTCGAAGCGAAAGAAAAAAATGCGGACGTCGTTCTTTACGGGCATACGCACGACGCGAAAGAAGAAGTCGCGGACGGCATAACTTTCGTAAATCCCGGCACGACGTCAAGGTTTTCCTCGGAACACTCTTACGCGTATATTTGTCTGACGGAAAAGAAAACCGTAACGACGATAGTAAAAATCTGAATAAAAGAGGGTGTGAAAGGCTTGCAGACGACAAGCGTTTCCAAAAAGAATTAAAATTTGCATAAATAGTTTAAAAATCGTTGACATTATATTTTGATTTTGCTATAATATCAAAGCGTCGAAGGTGAAATCCTTTTGGCGAAGCAAGAAAAACAAACGAATGCGGGTGTAGTTCAATGGTAGAACACCAGCCTTCCAAGCTGGTTGCGTGGGTCCGATTCCCATCACCCGCTCCAATAAGACGCACCTGTAGCTCAGCTGGATAGAGCACCGCCCTTCTAAGGCGGGTGTCAGGGGTTCGAATCCCTTCAGGCGCACCAAACAATATGGCGGGTGTAGCTCAGTTGGTTAGAGCGCTAGATTGTGGCTCTAGAGGTCGTGAGTTCGAATCCCATCACTCGCCCCAAACCTAGGGGTATCGCCAAGCGGTAAGGCAACGGATTTTGATTCCGTCATTCGTAAGTTCAAATCTTGCTACCCCTGCCATATACGGTTCATTAGCTCAGTTGGTAGAGCACATGACTTTTAATCATGGTGTCCCGGGTTCGAATCCCGGATGAGCCACCAGTTCCATTAGCTCAGTTGGTAGAGCACCTGACTCTTAATCAGGGTGTCCAGAGTTCGAGTCTCTGATGGAGCACCATCGACGGGGAGCGCATAGAAGTATCTGCGTTCCCTGTTATCGGTAAAACGCGGATGTGGTGAAATTGGCAGACACGTAAGACTTAGGATCTTATGGGCGACCGTGCAGGTTCAAGTCCTGTCATCCGCACCACGTCATAAAATAAATCGGGGTATAGCGCAGTTGGTAGCGCGCTTGTCTGGGGGGCAAGAGGTCATGAGTTCAAGTCTCGTTACTCCGACCAGAACTAAAAAGAAACGGCACTCAAAAGAGCGTCGTT
This sequence comes from uncultured Clostridia bacterium, assembly GCA_934271725.1. Classification (GTDB taxonomy): domain Bacteria; phylum Bacillota; class Clostridia; order Christensenellales; family Borkfalkiaceae; genus CAKQSC01. The sequence continues at coordinate 10,419 of CAKQSC010000021.1, read as the reverse complement.
TCTTTTTGCTTCCGTTTTGGCATTGTTTGTATTATTTTTGCTACGACCTTTCAAAGCAAGAAATGGCAGACTATAAAAACGCGCATGAGCAAAAATTGATTTATGCAAACTTTATGAACAATGAAATCTCGGCGCAAAAACAAGAAACGATACATTTAAAACGCATTGTTGGATATAAAGCATATCGGAGACTATTTAATACTGTCAGAGGAACTTACTATCCCAAAATGAAAGAGATTGCGCACGAATGTTTTTACGTTTCGTCAAACTATGAAGAAAAAGCAATGAATATGCTTGTGTTGACCGGAGACTATTATACGGACTGTACCCTGACGTATGCAACGTATTTATCGGAAACCTATGATTTTCAACCCGAAAGAAACGGTGTGTTTCTCGTGTATGACGGGACGTCGTTCAGTGAAATTACAAGTGCAAAAACTTATAAACTCGATTTATATTGGAACACCGTATTAAAGGATAAAAGTTATGACGAGTTTTACGACAACAAAACGCACGAACGTCCGGGGCTTGGAGAATATGATCCGAATTTAACAAAATAAACTAAACTTGTTGACAATTCAATTCGGCGTGCGTATAACCGATTCTGTTTTAAACGTTTTACGCCAAAGACCGCAAGTGCTTTTAACTGCCTGTGCGGAAGGGAAAAGAATTGTCGATTGTTATCGATTCCTTTTGCGTCGGCGAGAGGAATTTTTTTAAATATAAGAAAATGTTTTTGTTTTATCCGTAAATATTTTTATATGTCGCGGGCGCGGGGGCTAAAACGCTTGTAATATGATTTGACGAGTGATATTATAATTATATAAGCGTATTATTCTTGACGCGTGCGGGAGTGTTGAAACGTATGTGGGTTGTTTCTGCCGGACTGTCGGCGGTTTTCGCATAAGAGGTTTAAATGATTTACGTAAACGAATATAATTCGCCCGTAGGCAGAATGATTATCGCCGACGACGGTGAAAAACTCTCGGGCGTGTGGTTTTACGGGCAAAAATATTTTATGGCGGGCGTTTCGGGCGAAACCGTTAAAAAAGAAACGCCCGTTTCTCTTTACACGAAAAAATGGCTTGACGACTACTTTTCGGGGAAAGAGCGGGAATATTCGTTGCCTCTTGAAGCGAAAAACGTTTCGGCATTTCGTAAAACGGTTCTTAACGCCCTTAAAAAAATACCTTTCGGAAAAACCGCGACTTACGGCGAGATAGCGAAAAATATCGAAAAGGAAAGTGGAAAGAGGGTATCGGCAAGGGCGGTCGGTGGCGCGGTGGGGCATAACCCCTTTTCGATTATAATTCCCTGCCACAGAGTTCTGGGCGCGAACGGGAAAATCACGGGCTACGCCGGCGGTATCGATAAAAAAGTCGCATTGCTTAATCACGAGGGCGTTTTTGAGGGGGAACGGTATCGATTTTATTAAAAAAATCGCGAAAAAACCTCCGATTGACTTGAAATAGTCATAAAAATGGTGTATGATACTGTATATTAGTATGATAACCGCGGAAAATTGCGTTGGGGCTGTACGGTGTTGATTTTTCTTCGGTTTATATGGTAAGGAACGGTCTTGGAGGAAAAATATGAAACGTAAAGTGAATAATTTGCTTAATTTGCTTTTCAGTCTGCTTATACCCGTGTCTTTCGTCGTGTTGTTGATTTTTTATAATACGGCGGTCGGAAGAACGGATTTGGTAATTTTGTCCGATCTCGAATATATAGCGGAACACCTTAAAGAATTGCTTAACAACGAATACTTTATGGTCGGCGCGTGTATTTTCCTTGCGATATTCTTCGGCGTTCCGGCGTGTTGGATAAACGCGATTTCGGATATGTTTCTGATGGAACACGCAACGGAAGAACGGTTGAGAAAGCACTGCATAGGTATGCTCGTTTACAATATTATCATAGCGTTGCTTCTTTTCGCTTCGGCGGGCGGTGCGATTTATTTCGGTGTGAAATGCGAAACGGAATATCTTATATACGCGATAGGAACGGCGCTTCTTATAGTAATTACGGAAGCGTATTATTTCGCGTTCTACGGCATTAAGATAAAGAATATCGCGCAACTCGAAGAGTTGAAAGAAAAGGAAAGGGTGGCGGAAGCGCAAAGACTTGCCGAAGAAGCGAGAGCGGAAGCAATTGCAAAAGCAATCGCAATGCAGAGAAACATTATTTTCATCGTCAAGCCGAAAGACGGAATAAACGTTAAAACGAACGTATATTTTCAGAATACCGACAGAACGACTCAAAGCGTGGAAACGGTATATGCTGACGGCAATACCGATCTTACGGGCGCGAACAAGGTTTACGAAGACAAGTATCTCGAATATTACGTAAAGAGCAAAACGGAATAATTTTAAAAAGTTTTTAAGTAACCGCAGACGAAAGTTTGCGGTTTTAATTTTTTAAGCGTTGGCACTAACGGCGGTTTATCGGCATATAATAAATTGACCGCACGCCGTAATTATCGGGGCGGGCGGAGCATATTTATAATAATCGGGAGGAAGAAATATGTCGTTTTATTGTAATTGTCAATCCGATAAAAGCCCCGGACCGATAAACGGCAATCCGTTAAACGGTTTGTGCGAAAAGGTCTGCGTGGACTTGAAAAAGGTATTCGACGCATGTATGAATCAAGGTCAGCAAACGGGAATAGTCGTAACGTTAAATAATCTTACGCCTGCCAACCCCACGTATCCGTTGACTTTCGTTTCGGCAAGAAGTTCCGTAAGAAGGGGTACGATAAGCAATCTTATAATCGATCCCATACAGAGCGATAAACCTAATCAGGCGAGAGTGCGTTGCGACGTTATAGTAGACACGCAGGTCGCGTATACGGACGCAAACGGAGTAGCGGGAGCGGGTACGGGTATAGTTACCATACCCTTCGACGTGGTTATGTGTCTGCCCGCGCCATCCGTTATGCCGTACGGAATAGAAGCGGTCGTCTCGCTCGTGTCGCCGGAAGGAACGTATACGGGCAACAATCAGTTCACCATAAACGCGTGCGTAACGGTTATTCTCAAAGTCGTTATAGAAGTGGAACTGCTTATACCTACATACGGTTATTGCGTAATACCGCAATGTCAGCAATACACGCAGGAAGTGTGTAGCGGTATTTTCGATTTACCCCTTTATCCGCAATAACGCGCCGTTAAAAACGCCCCGTCCGAGATTTTTCGGACGGGGCGTTTGCTTGCGGAAAAAATCAGATATAACGATACTTTTTCCGTTCCGCAACGAAGAATATTACCGCGACTACGGTAGAACAGACTTCCGTAGCGAACATAGCCCACCGGATAGCCTCTGCTTCGAGCGCACTCGACATCTTATCAACTATGGGCTCTCGCCCGACTGCTACGGCAGTCAGTTCTCCGATGATTATTCAATTTTTATAAAGTCTGTGGTATTATATACGTTTAAAAATATACTGTCAAGCAAATAACGGGTAAAAAAGAAAGTTTTCGTCCGTTTGCCCGTTTAACCGTTTTTTCGGGATTTATACGGAAATAATTTAGCCTTTAACCAAATCTTTAATTACTTCTCCCGCGATGATAAGCCCTACTACCGACGGCACGAAAGAAACGCTTGACGGCACGGGGTGATTGCTCGTTCCTTTCGTTTCGTCCGTTTCTACCTTTAAAGGCTCCTCTTCCGAATAAACTACTTTAACGCCCGTAACGTTTTCTTTTTTTAACAGGTTTCTCATTTTTTTGGCGAGAGGGCAGACTTTCGTTTCGTAAATATCCGCAACCTTAAATCCCGTCGGATCTAATTTGTTACCCGCGCCCATAGAAGAAATTACGGGCACCCCCGCCTTTTTCGCGTTGGCTATTAAAAGCACTTTCGCCGATACCGTGTCTATCGCGTCGATGACGTAATCGTAACCGCTCAAATTAAAATCGCCAGCCGTTTCCTGCGAGTAAAATGCGTTTACGGCGGTAACGGTCGCGTTCGGGTTTATATCGAGGCAACGCTCTTTCGCTATTTCCGTTTTATATTTCCCTATCGTCGAGTGAAGGGCTATTATCTGTCTGTTTATGTTGGATTCGGCAACGACGTCGTTGTCTACGAGAGTGAGATTGCCCACGCCCGCCCGTATAAGTCCTTCAACGGCGAAACCGCCTACTCCGCCCACGCCGAAGACTATGACTTTTGAATCGTTGAGTTTTTTTATGCCCGTTTTGCCGAAAACGAGTTCCGTTCTTGAAAATTGTCCCATAAGTTTATTATAAAGTTAAAAGGTTATAATGTCAAGTAAACGAATATTCTTGCAAAATAACGCCGAATGTGATAAAATAAACTAAGCGGGGTGGCGAATGAAGATTTTTGCTATAAGCGATTTGCATATATCCACGAATACGGACAAGCCTATGGACGTGTTCGGTTCGTCATGGGAAAACTATCTCGAAAAGATAGAAGCCGACTGGCAAAGCAAAGTCGGCAAAGACGATATCGTGCTTATAAGCGGAGATATAAGTTGGGCTATGGATTTAACCGAGGCTTTGAACGATATATCGCGGTTTTCTTCTTTCAACGGCAAAAAGGTTATGATTAAAGGAAACCACGATTACTGGTGGAAGAGTATAACCAACCTCAGAAAAGCCTTGCCCGAAAACGTGTTCGCCTTGCAGAACGACGCAATACGGTTCGACGGGGCGGTTATAGCGGGTTCGCGCGCGTGGACGGTTCCCGGTTCGCCCGATTTTACTCCTGCGGACGAAAAGATTTATCTTCGCGAAGCGGAAAGACTTAAACTTTCTTTAAACAACGCCAAAAGTCTTATGAAAGAGGGGGATAAACTGATAGTAACGGTGCATTATCCGCCTTTCAACGCAAGAAGAGAAAGCACCGCTTATACGGAACTGTTTAAAGAATACGGCGTGAACGCGGTCGTGTACGGGCATCTTCACGGTAAAGACGTGCGCGCCGATAAAATCGTTTATAAAGACGGAATAAAGTATTATCTCACGTCGTGCGACCTCGTGAACAATACTTTGGTCGAAATAGAGGGTTGATATGGACGAATTAAAGGAACAGAACAACAAAGAGAACAAAGAAAACGACGTTGTTTGCGACAAAAAGACGGACGCCGGAGAAAATGACGGCGTTTGCGCGGGCGAAAAAAGTAAAAGCGACCGTAAAGAAAAGGTTGTAACTTTTCTGAAAGGCCTTCCCAAAAGGTGGTTTATAACCGCGTTTTCGGGTATGGCACAAGGGCTTTTCTGCACGCTTATAGCGGGTACGATAATCTGGCAGGTAGGAATATGGATAGGCGACAACACGTTCGGTAAAATGCTCGTATACGCGGGCAACCTTGCAAAAACGCTTATGGGCGCGGGCATAGGCATAGGAATAGCCAACGCGTTGAAAAAAGGCAAACTCATTACCTTTACGTCGGCGGTTACGGGGCTTATAGGCGCGTTTTCGCAGACTATGGTCGAGTTCGGGTTTGCGTATCCGAACATTACTGTCGGCGCGCCCGGCAACCCCATAGGGGCGTACGTAGCGGCGTTGTTCGCTATGGAAATCGCTTCTCTTTACGAGGGGAAAACGAAACTCGATATTATTTTTATACCTCTCGGAATGATAATTATGTCCCTTGGCGGAATATATCTCGCATATCCGTTTATTTTGCTTGTAAACGTGATAGGTAAGGGTGTTGGGCTGGCAACGGGTAAGGCGCCCGTAACGATGGGAATAATAGTTTCGGTATGTATGGGTATACTTCTGACTCTTCCGACGAGTTCGGCGGCGATATGGTTATCGATAGCCTCCGGCATAACTACCGATTCCATGCTTCTTGCCGGCGGGGCGGCGGCTTGCGGTTGCGCTTCGCACATGATAGGGTTTGCCGTATCGAGTTTCAGAGAAAACAAGTTCGGCGGACTTATAGCGCAGGGACTCGGAACGAGCATGCTTCAAATTCCTAACCTTATGAAAAAACCGATAATAATGGTTCCCGAGATAATCGCTTCCGCGATAGTCGGACCTTTGTCGACGAAACTGTTCGGGCTGAAATGCAACGCCTCGGGCGGAGGAATGGGTACCAGCGGACTCGTAGGCGTGTTCAATACGATTACGGAAAGCATAAACGGCGGGGTGTCTACCCTCAACGTTACGCTCGGCGTAATCTTGTGTATGTTCGTCATACCGGCGGTCGTTGCGTTCGGAGTAAGCGAACTTATGAGAAAACTCGGGTGGATTAAGTACGGAGATATGAAACTCGACGTATAAAATAACGGGTGAAATATGAAAAAGGACAAAAGCAAAGAACTTATAACGACGACGGACGCGGATAAGATGACCGAAACGGACGCGCTTTCGCAGGATAAGGCGTCGGGCGGTTCCGCCGACAAAAAAATGACGCTGTACGAATACGAAGAAAAATATGTTAAGCGTCAGAACGTAAAAAGCGCGAAGTTTCTCGTACGGCTGTTTCTCGCCGTGGTGGGAATAATTATATTCGCCTGCCTTTTATGGGTTGCGACGAAAGCGTACGATTACAATAAATACGTCGGTTACGGCGTGGGCGCGGGGTGTCTCGTGCTGTACGTAATAATATACGTCGTGCCTGCCGTAAAACTTATGAAGACGGATTATTTCGTTACCAACGTCAACTCGGCAAACGCGAAAGAGGCTAAAAAACACAACAGAAAAGTGAGAAGAAATATTGCCGATAGAATTATAGACTTTTCTTCCAAAGTGGAGGGAATCGGCTGGTATGACGACGAACTCGTGGGAAAACTTGCCATAGCGAGAAACGTAGGCGACGACGATATGCTGAAAAATACGCTTACGGAATTGTACTCGGGCAAAATAAAAAAGACGGCGAAAGACGTCATAGTCAAAAGTTCCGTAAAGGCGGGATTGTATTCGGCGATATCGCAATCGAGCAAAGTCGACACTCTTCTGGTTGCGAGCATAGATTTGCAACTTATAAAAGATTTGGTGTTCCTTTACGGGTTCAGACCGAGCGATCCCAAACTGTTGAAAATATTCTCGGCGGTTCTTCGCAATTCGCTTATCGCGTACGGGCTTGAAAGCTTTAAAATAGGCAACGGCGTTGCCAAAACTCTCGGAGATATGGCAAAAGGACTGCCTATACTCGGAAACGCCATTTCCGTTTTGGTAGATTCTTCCATACAAGGGTTGGTAAACGGAACGCTTACCGCGGTTATAGGATATCAGACGATAAGATACCTTAACAAAGAATACGGCTTGCAGAATATTTTAGACGGCATAGACGTGGGAGAAAGCGAAGAAGAACTCGGCGAAACCTGCGTTATGGTGGAAGAAGAACTCAAAAATGTAGCGAAAAAGAACAAAAAATTACAAAAAGCGTAATTTCGGAGATGATTTATGAAAGTTTTTGAAACGGATTTATACGAATATTATAAATTGGAAAAACCGCAGGGCGGTAACGGCGTTCTGCATTGTTATATTTTAGGCGAGTACAAAGAGATTAACGCCGAAAGGAAAAATCCCGCAATGCTCGTTTTTCCGGGAGGCGGTTACAGTTCCGTGTCCAGAAGAGAGGCGGAACCCGTTTGTATGAAATATCTGTCGTACGGGTTTCAGGCGTTCTGGCTCGATTATTCGGTTGCGCCCGTAAGGTACCCTTACGCGCTTACGGAAGCGGTTATGGCAATGAATTATATAAGAGAAAACGCAGACGAGTTTCACGTTGACGAAAATATGGTTTCTGCGCTCGGCTTTTCCGCGGGCGGACATCTTTGCGCCATGCTCGGCTCGTATAACGGCGAAAAGGACGTTACGGAAATATTCAAGCCCGAAAAAAGGGCAAGACCGGACGCGATAGTGCTTGCCTACCCCGTTATAACGGCAACGCGCAAAACGCACGGCGGTTCTTTCCTTAATCTTACGGGTAAGGAAACGGGCAACGAAAAGTTAAGCATAGAAAATATCGTAGGCGTTCATTCCGCGCCGGCGTTTATATGGTCGACGTTCAACGACGGCGTGGTGCCGATAAGAAACTCGCTCGTGGTCGCGGAGGCTTACGACAAGGCGGGGGTTTCGTTTTCACTGCATATATACGGCAAAGGACAACACGGTTTGTCCGTTGCGGACATGACGGTATACGGCAACGACGAAGCGATTGTAAACGCCACGAAAAGTATTCCCGAATGGGTAAAACTGTCCGTCGAGTGGCTCAAAGAAAACGGCATAGAATTAAAGTAATCACAAGGGGTTATATGTCATGGAAAGTTTTTACGAAGTCGATATTAAAGGTTTCAAGGCGTATCTGCCCGTGCTTACGCTTCCCGGCGGTGTTAAGATTTGCTTTTTCAATCTTCACGGGGACAGCGCTCTCACGGAGCATTGCGGTAAAGAGTTGGCAAAACTCGTAGGCGATGCGGAAGTGCTTATCACGGCGGAGTCGAAAGGACTTCAACTCACGCACGTGGTCGCAAGAGAAAAGGGTATGCGTTATTACGCCGTCGCGAGAAAGAGCAAAAAACTTTATATGCAGGACGGCATACACGTGGAATACGGCTCGTCCATAACTACGGGCAAAGCGCAGGAACTGCATTTGTCAAAGCACGACGTCGACCTTATAAAAGGCAAAAAGGTTGCCGTGATAGACGACGTTATTTCGACGGGTGAGAGTCTTAAAGGACTCGAAGCGTTGGTCGAAAAAGCGGGCGGTATAGTTTACGAAAGACTCTTCGTTCTTGCGGAAGGAAACGCGAAAGACCGTAAAGACGTAAAATATCTCGCAACCATTCCGCTTCTATAATTTTAAAACCCTCGGGTAAAACGTTTGCCCGAGGGTTTTCGTAAGTAAAAAAGAACACCGTTCGGCGTTAACCCCTTAAAAACGTTTTGCCTTGACAAAAACGGGCGGACGGGGTATAATAAACATACAAAAGAAAAAAACAAGGACTTATTATGTACGAATTCACTATTTATTTTTTGATATTTTCTTTTCTCGGCTGGTGCGCGGAAGTATGTTTTGCGGCGTTTAAAGACGGCAAGTTCGTAAACCGCGGATTTTTAAACGGTCCCGTTTGCCCCATTTACGGGTTCGGCGTTGCGGGCGTTCATTTCGTAACAAGCCTTATTTCTCACGACGCGGTACTCGTTGCCGTGAGTTTTTTCCTGCCGACTTTGCTCGAACTCGTTACGGGGTTCGTTCTCGAAAAGGTATTCAGGCACAAGTGGTGGGATTATTCCAAAGAGCGTTGGAATCTCGGCGGATATATCTGCGCAAGATTTTCGCTTTTGTGGGGGTTGGTGTGCATTTCGGCGGTGAAAATCATATTCCCTCTCGTCGATAAGTTTATCGCGATTTTGCCTTTCACGGCAACGCTCGTCGTCATAATCGTTCTTTGTTCGTTTATGCTTATCGACTTTATAGGAACGGTTGCTACTATCGTAAAACTCAACAAACGCCTTAAAGCGTTGGACGCGATAAACGCCAAAATACACGCGCTTTCCGACAAAATGGGTAAAACCGTCGCGGACGGAACGCTTAAACTCATTTCGGCGAAAGAAAAACTTATCAAAAGACCTTCCGTGTTTACAAGGCGTATAATAAAAGCGTTTCCGACGATGTCGACTAAAAAATACAATTCGTTCGACGAACTGAAAGCGACTATGGATAAAAGGAGCAAAATAACCAAAACGGAAGAAGCTACGGAAAACAACGGCGAAAGCGCATAAACTTTATTTTTCGCACGGAACGGTTCGGTCGGCCGAACGCGCGATGCCGGGTAAACATAAGATATATCGCGAGATAAAAATATGTCGCGAAAATAAATTAAAAGGAGAAATAAATGAAACATCGTAAGGCATTGATTTTGATTCTCGTTGCGACGGCCTGTCTTGCGGTTGCGACTCTTGCGGGTTGCGGTTGCAAAGGTTGCGGTAAGAATAAAAATCACGAACACGACTTCGGCGAACTTGTCGTAGGAATCGCAAAAACTTGCGAAACGGACGGCACTCTTTCCTATTACGAATGTAAAACGTGTAAGGAAAAATACGACGAAACCAAAACGATAAGGCTTACGGATATTACCGTTAAGAAAGGGCACGAGATAGCGTCCGTTAAAGAGTACGTCGCGCCCACTTGCAAAACGGAGGGTAACTACGCGTATTCTTACTGTTCGGCGTGCAACAAATATTTAGGCAGCGACGGAAAAGAACTTACGTCGCTTATAATTCCGAAAACCGACCACGATTTCGACGGCGGGCATTATGAACGCAAAGAGCCGACGTGTACCGAAAACGGCAATATCGAATACTATAAATGCGGTCTTTGTAACGGATATTATACGAAAGACGGAATAGGATTTAACGAAACGACGAAAGAAAACGTAATTTTAGAAAAAACAAACCATTTCGAGCGGACTTATATAAAAGAGGTGCCTTCTTCCTGTACGG
>CAKQSC010000020.1 GCA_934271725.1 uncultured Clostridia bacterium | reverse complement strand
GGGAGAAACGCCCGTAAAGGCAGGCGACGCACAATATACTTACACGTTCAAAGGCTGGGACAAAGCAATTGTCGCGGTCAAGGGCGACGTTGTTTATACCGCTCAATTCGACCAAACGGTCAACGAATACGACGTTACGTTTAAGAACGGCGACGAAGTATTAAAGACGATAAAACTTGCGTACGGTTCGGAAATAACCGTTCCCTCGGACGTTACCGTAAGCGGTTACGAAATAATCGGCTGGGAACCCGAGTTTGAACCTGTAACGGCGAACGCGGAATACGTAGCGATTCTGGCAAGAGTATTGACGCAAGCGGACAAAGACAACTTCTCGGCGATTATTTCCGCTAATCCCGACGATAACTACGTTTTGGGCGAAGACATCGATTTCGGAAACGCGGAACTTTCCCACGTTGCCAACTTCGGCGGAATCTTCGACGGTATGGGTTACAAGTTAAAGAACTTTAAACTTAAACTCGGCGATTTAGACGGCGCCGGAGACTGGGCGTTTGCATTTATAATTCAAAACGCGGGCACGATAAGAAACGTAGGAATGTATTATTCGGCTCCCGCTAAAATAGGTAACAATCACTCGGGAGTTATAAGACACAATTACGGCAAAATAGAAAACGTTTACGTTAAAATATCCATTGACGGCGAAGCGCCTAACTATATGGGTACGGTAGTCGGCGCAAACAAAGGCTTGGGAACTATCGACAACGTAGTAGTAAGTTGGAGCGGTTCCACGACGTCCGCAGTCGGCCCCGTAGCCGGCGCAAATCATAACGGAACGATAAGAAACGCTCACGCTATTTGTAACGGAGTCATCGCGGTTACCGATTTGCCGTACGCAACGGGACAATCGTTCGGCAGCGAAACGATAGAAAACTGCGCAAACTACGAAGATACGGCGGCGTTCCTTGCGGCGGTAGACTTTACGGCGGAAGGGTGGAGCAAGTACTGGTCGGTTAAAGACGGCAACATAGTCTTCGGCGAAGAAGATCCCGAACCCGTAGAAGAAACAACTATCCTTACCCAAGCCAACATGGCAAACTTTGTTTCTGTTATCAATGCAAATCCAAACGGTAAATATGCGCTCGGCAGCGATATCGATTTCGGTGGTGATAGTCAAGGAATAATATCTGAATTCGGCGGAGAGTTGGACGGAAAAGGCTATACCTTAAAGAACTTTAAACTTGGTTTCTACTATAAAGGAAAAACAGACAGCGGGGTTGATGATTACGGATATTGCTTTATCGGAAAAAACGTTGGAAAGATAAAGAATGTTGCAATACAATTTACGTTTGAGGCTTGTAATTCTTCCTATGAAGGATTTATATCAGAAAACACAGGCGTCGTTACTAACGTTTACGCGGAAGTAACTTATAAGGCAAAAGGTTGGTATACGTCTACGCTGGTGGGTATCAATAACGGCGGAACGGTTTCCAACTGTGTAACCTCGCTTACGTCTGACGGTGTAGCCTCTTCTACAAGTTATGGAACTGTGGTCGGGTTATTAAAAGCGGGTAAAATCATAAATTGCTATGCTGCGTATAACAACGCGATGTCGGCAGCGCCGGAAAATCCTTGCGGAGGAAAATGGGGTAGTGTTACTATCAGCGGATGCGCAAATTACGAAACGCTTGAAAATCTTGTGGCGGGCGCGACGTTCAACGAAGCGGACGGCTGGGATATGACGTATTTCGCAAAGACGTTCAAAGCGGTAAACGACTTAAAAAACGCGTAAACGGTATAAAGACGATTGCGGTCGCAAACCTTAACGACGGTAACGAAAACGAAAGGGTTTTGCGATTCGCCGTCGAAGATTTCGTTTATTTTTACAAACTCGTTACGGGAAAAGAACTTTCCATAACTTACGTAAACGGAACGGATTCGTTGGACGATAACGAAAGTTACTTTATTCTCGGCAAGGCTCTTGCCGAGAATAAAAGTTTGTCATTCGACGGTCTTTATACCGACACGGGCTACAAAATACAAAAAGGCGACAAAGGCGTTTATATTTACGGCAACACGGAATACGGAACGTTAAACGGGGTTTACGCTCTGTTAAAACAACTTTTCGGGCTGGAAATCTATACCGACGAGGTATTTACCTACGACGGTACGGTTTTCGATTATTTCGCTATCGAAAACGTTACGTTCAACCCGTCGCTTGATAACGTGTGGGCGATGGACGGCGCGATTTCTTCAAACGATTCGGGTACGGTCAACATGACCTATCAACGCCGTATGGGGTACGTCAACAGTTGGCAGGTCTACGGCGGTACTCCGCACAACTTTTTAGACGCCGTTCCTTACGAAACGTACGGCTCGGCTCACCCCGAATGGTACTACGAAACGACGGCTACGGACAGCGGAGATAAGTTCGTTACGCTGTGTCTTGCTTCGGGCGGGGACGAAATGGCGGAAATAGTCGCCGGATACGTCTACGACAGGGTGATAAGAGAAGATGCGGCGAGAAACGTAAAAGATTTTATCTTTTTCGGTCCGCCGGATCGGCGCGGGTGGTGTAATTGTTCTCTTTCGGAGTCGCTTAAAACCACGCACGGCTCATACGCGGGCGAATACGTCGCGTTTATGAACAAGGTTGCCGAGATTTTCGACAGGCAGTACGCTCTTTCGAGAAAAATAAAGATTTATATGATGGCGTATAACGCCGTGTTGGACGCGCCGACGTACAGCGAAGAATTAAAGTTCTTTTCGTCCGACAAAGTGTCGCTCGGCGTAATGTTCGCGCCGATAGAATCGAGTTTTTACCGCGCGATAACGGACGATACGGCAAACGGTCCTTACGGCAAAAAGAACGCGTACTATCTTACTCAACTGCAAAAATGGAAAGCGTTCGGCGGGGAAGTTTCCGTATGGAAATATTCCGCGCAGTTCGACAACTATTTCGTACCCGTAGACACGTTTACGAACATGCAGGCTACTTATAAAAAGTACGCCGAGTTCGGGCTCGACTATTTTGCCGATCAGGGCGTCAGCGGAACGATAAACGCGACGAACTTCAACGCGCTTAAAATCTATTTGAAGAGTAAACTCGCAAAAGACGTAAACGCGGATACGGAAACGCTTATACAAAACTTCTGCAACGCCTATTACGGCGCGGGCGGAACGGAAATGTATAACCTTATAAGGGCGGAAAGAGAGTGGTATAAAACGCTTTCGGAAAAGATTACGAAAGACAAGGGTAAGGACACGACGGGTTGCCACATACTTGCGAACTCGGACTTGTTCAACAAAAAATACTGGGACGATACGCCTACGGGCTCGATTGTCAAAAAGTACGACTCGTCTATGCTGAAAGGGTGGTATAATAATTATATCGCTACGGCGCTGGCGAAAGTCGACGCGAATTCGGAATATGCAACCCGAATCAAAACGGAAGGTCTGGCAATAAGATATATGGTTTACGCCGTGTATAAAGACGGGACTTTCGGCGACTTTTCGGCGATTATCACGGACGCAAAGGCTTTGGATGTAACGAGATTTGCCGAAGGCAGCGCGACCACGACGAACGGTTCTTTTATCGTCGAAGGCAATATCGACAATTTGTCTTGACGCCGTCGCGGATTTTAACTATAATGAACGTAGGCATTGCGACGCAATGCCTATGACGATATTTTAAAGGCAGGTAAAATATGTTAAAAACGGGTAAAACGCACGTCGCGTTGAAACTTGACGGGTATTACGTATGGGATTCTTCCGTAATTAAAGCAAACGGCAAGTGTTATATGTTCGCTTCGCGTTGGAAAGAGGAGTTGGGTTTCGGCTGGAACTGGCTTTTCAACAGCGAAGTGTGCCGTTTCGTGGCGGATTCGCCCGACGACGAGTTTAAGTTCGACGGCGTGGTTCTGCCCCGTCGCGGAAGAGAGTTTTTCGACGGAATGAACACGCACAACACGTGTATAAAGTATTTTAACGGCAAGTATTACCTTTATTATATGGGTACGACTTACGGCGGTGATATACCCTTTGACGATACCCCCGTCGACGATAAATATTGCCTTGAAACCTGGAACAGAAAACGCATAGGCGTTGCCGTTGCGGACAGAATAGACGGGGAGTTTATAAGAAAAGACAAGCCTCTTTTAGAACCGAGAGATTGTTCTCACTGGGATTGCACTATAACCACAAACCCGTCGGTAGTCATTCTGCCCGGCGGAAAAACGTATATGATTTACAAGTCGAGAACGGCTTACGGCAAGCCGTTGCGGTTGGGAATTGCCGTTGCGGACAAGCCGGACGGAGAGTTTATTCGCTTGACGGAAAACCCCATACTCGAAACGGGAGACGAGAATAAGCATATAGAGGATCCCTTTTTGTGGTACGACGAAAAGAGAAAAAAGTTTTGCATGATAGCGAAAGACGACTCTAAAAACGGCGATTACGGAATAACGGGCGAGTGGGGCGCGGGGTTCTATGCGGAAAGCGACGACTGCGTGCATTTCGCCATACCCGAAAACCCGAAAGCGTATTCCAAAAACGTCGAGTGGACGGACGGCAGAAAAACCACGCAATGCAATCTGGAACGCCCGTCTTTGTTATTTGACGAAAAAGGCAAGCCCGTTTACTTATACTGCGCGAGCGGGGACGGAGATTCGCCCTACTCGTTTAAAGGAACGACCTATGTTGTAGGAATAAAAATCGGAGAATGACGTTATGAAAAAAGTTACGCTTTTAGGAGATTCGATAAGACAGATAGGCTACGGCAAAACCGTGGCGAAAACGCTTGAAAAAGAGGGCGTCGAAGTATTTCAGCCCGAAGAAAATTGCAGGTTCGCAAGATACACTTTCCGTATGCTGTTCGACTATAAAGAACAAATCGCGGGGAGCGACGTGATACACTGGAACAACGGACTGTGGGACGTTTCCGACCTGTTCGGCGACGGACAATTCACCCCGACGGAAGAATACGTGGAAACGATGAGCCGTATAGCGGACGTTTTGCTTAAAATAACGCCGAACGTAATATTCGCGACGACCACGCCCGTAAAAGAGGGGTATCCCTATCAGGACAGCCAGGACATAGCAAGGCTTAACTCGGCGGTATTGCCCGTTTTAAAGGCGAAAGGAATCGCAATAAACGATTTGTATTCTACCGTTTACCCCGTAAAAGAAGAGGTTCTGCGCGAGGACGATATGATACACCTGAACGATAAAGGCATAGAGATATGCACCGAAAAAGTTCTCGAAGCGATACGTAAAAAATTATAAAGAAAAAAGAAAACCCCATCGGGGCGTGAATCCACGCCCCGAAGGGGTTTTATATTATTTTGCGCCGATTTTTTGTTCGGCTGTTTTATTATATGCTTTATAAGCGGAAAATAATCCGTTTTTTAAAAGTTTGAAATTATACGTTAAATCTGAACAGAACGACGTCGCCGTCTTTTATTACGTAATCTTTGCCTTCGCTTCTTACCTTGCCTTTTTCTTTGCACTTGTTAAATCCGCCGAGAGCGATAAGGTCGTCGTAGTCGACTATTTCCGCGCGTATAAATCCTTTCTCGAAATCGCTGTGGATTTTTCCCGCGGCTTGCGGTGCTTTGGTGCCTTGCTTTATCGTCCAGGCGCGCACTTCTTTTTCCCCCGCCGTAAGGTAACTTATAAGTCCTAAAAGTTTGTATGAAGCGGTAACGAGTCTGTCGAGTCCGCTACAAGTAAGCCCCAACTCGGTTAAAAACATTTGTCTTTCGTCCTCGTCGAGCATAGAAAGTTCTTCTTCCGTTTTGGCGCATATAACCAAAGACTCTTCGCCCTCTTGCTTTGCGTAGTCGACGACTAACTTCGCAAGGGGGATATCGTTCGGATCTTTCGCCATATCGTCCTCGCAGACGTTCGCCGTATAAATTACGGGTTTGGAGGATAAAAGGAACAGCCCGTCGAGATATTCTTTTTCTTCGTCGCCGTTAAGAGGGAGGGTTCTTGCCGGTTGTTCGTTTTCGAGATGAGTTTTAAGGCGAGATAAAAAATCCGCTTCGATTTTATATTTCTTATCTCCCGTTTTAATCATGGAAAAGGCTTTGTCGTACCGTTTGGTAACGCTTTCGAGGTCGGCGAGAATAAGTTCGAGGTTGATCGTCGCTATATCGTCGAGAGGGTCTACTTTGTCCGAAACGTGCGTAACGTTGTCGTCGTTGAAACAGCGCACCACGTGAACGATAGCGTCGCATTCTCTTATGTTCGCAAGGAACTTGTTTCCTAATCCCTCGCCACGGCTCGCGCCCTTTACAAGCCCCGCAATGTCGACGAATTCTATAACGGCGGGGGTGGTCTTTTTAGCGTTGTAAAGTTCCGTGAGTTTTTGAAGTCTTTCGTCGGGAACGGCAACCACGCCCACGTTGGGTTCTATCGTGCAGAACGGGTAGTTGGCGCATTCCGCGCCGGCATGAGTTATAGCATTGAAAAGTGTGGATTTTCCCACGTTGGGAAGTCCTACTACGCCTAATTTCATATTTTCATCTCCAAACGTCGTTTTATACATTCTATCTCAAAAAAATTAAAAAGTCAACATTTAGCAATATTATCGGCGTTTATCTTGCAAAAATATAAAAAGTATGCTAAAATATATGGACAAGAATGGAATATTACGCCTATGCGAGGCGTCCGTAAAAAATAAAACAGGGTTTCGGACGGGTTCGCACCGCCACAAGGCGAGTATGCGCGGAGGTATATGAATGAAAAAGTTTTTTACAAGCGAAAGCGTTACGGAAGGACATCCCGATAAAGTTTGCGACCGCATTTCGGACGCGGTTCTCGACGCTATGCTCGAAAAGGATAAAAACGCGAGAGTAGCGTGCGAATGTTCCGTTACTACGGGACTCGTTCTCGTTATGGGCGAAATTACAACGAATTGCTACGTAGATATAAACAAAGTAGTAAGAGATACGATAAAGGAGATAGGCTATTGCGATCCCGACGTGGGGTTCGATTATCACAGTTGCGCGATACTTACACATATTCACAAGCAGAGCGACGATATCGCGCTCGGCGTAGACGCTTCTATGGAAAGAAAGGCGGGCGGTGATATTGCCGACGAAATAGGCGCGGGCGATCAGGGAATGATGTTCGGCTATGCGTGCAAAGAAACCCCCGAACTTATGCCTCTTCCCGTAATGCTTTCTCACAAAATGTGCAAAAGGCTTGCCGACGTAAGAAAAGCGGGACTTGTCGATTATCTTCGTCCCGACGGAAAAGGTCAGGTAACGGTTGAATACGACGACGGCAAACCGAAGAGAATAGAAGCGATAGTGCTTTCGGCGCAACACAACGCGAAAGTCGATACCGAAACGTTGAGAAAAGACTTGAAAAGACTCGTTATCGACGAAGTTATGCCGAAAGATATGATTGACGGCAACACTAAAATATACATCAACCCGACGGGGCGGTTCGAGATAGGCGGTCCGGACGGCGACAGCGGTCTTACGGGAAGAAAAATCATAGTCGACACGTACGGCGGAAGATGCGCTCACGGCGGAGGAGCATTCTCGGGCAAAGATCCGACAA
The DNA here is from genome assembly GCA_934271725.1 of uncultured Clostridia bacterium. GTDB lineage: Bacteria > Bacillota > Clostridia > Christensenellales > Borkfalkiaceae > CAKQSC01. The sequence goes on along the minus strand of CAKQSC010000020.1, from coordinate 9,103 downwards.
AGGTTGACAGATCCGCCACGTATATGGCGAGATACATTGCGAAGAATATAGTCGCAAGCGGGCTTGCGGACGAGGCGGAATTGCAGGTGGCGTACGCGATAGGCGTGGCTCACCCCGTATCGATTTTCGTCAACACGTTCGGAACGGGCAGAGTAAGCGACGAAAAACTTGCGGAAATCGTAAAGAAGGAGTTCGATTTAAGACCGTATTCCATTATAAAGTTGTTTGACCTCAAACGCCCGATTTACGGCGAAACGTCCGCTTACGGGCATTTCGGCAAAGAAAATCTTCCGTGGGAAAAGACGGACAGAGTCGAAGACCTTGAAAAATATTTGTAATGAAAGAAAAAATCGTCGGTTTTTTTAAAAAATACGTCGCCCCTACGGATCTTACCTGTTCCGTTTGCGGAAGAGAAAACTTTAACGGCAAAGTCGTTTGCGACGATTGTTTAAAAGAACTTGTAAAAATAGAAACGCCGTGCGAAAAATGCGGTAGACAGAATAATTTCGGCGCAAAGTTGTGCAAAGAGTGTTCCGAATCCGAAATAGAAGTTACCAAAGCCGTAAGCGAATACGAATATTCGGGCGAAACGGCGGCGCTTATGCGTCGGTTCAAGTATAAGGGAAACAAATACCTTAAAGACTTTTTCGCCGACGGTATGATTGACGCGTTTTTCAAAGCGGGTATAACGGCGGATACGGTAACTTTCGTTCCGATGAGCAAAAGAGAGTATATATCGCGCGGATTTTTCAATCAGGCGGAGTTGCTTGCAAAAGCCTTTTGCTCAAAAACGGGATTACCCCTTAACGATATTCTAGTTAAAAACAAACACACCGTAAGGCAGGCAACGCTTAACTATTCCGAAAGGCAAAAGAACCTCAAAGGGGTGTTTTCCGTAAAAAAGGGAATAAACTTAAAGGGCGTTTCCGTTCTCGTTATAGACGACGTGCTGACTACGGGAGCGACTGCGGACGCCGTGGGCAAAACGCTTTTCGATAAAGGTGTGAAGAACGTATATTTTTTAACCGTAGCGTCGGTTACTCATAAATGATATAAAAAAGGAGTTAATGAAATGGGACTTATAAGATACATTTTAACGAGCGAAGCGAGAAGAGACGTTAAAAAACTTTCGGCTATGGCGGACAAGGTTTTAGCCCTTGCCCCCGTTTATGAAAAAATGGACGACGAAACGCTTATCGTGCAGACGGGAGTCTTGAAAGAAAGACTTAACAAAGGGGAAACGCTTGACGATATTCTGTTCGACGCGTACGCCGTAGTAAGAGAAGCCGCTTCGAGAGTTCTCGGTATGCGCCACTATAAAGTTCAGATAATGGGCGGTATATGTCTGCATCAGGGAAGAGTTGCGGAAATGAAAACGGGTGAAGGTAAAACTTTGGTCGAAACGTTGCCCGCATACCTTAACGCGCTTTCCGGCAAAGGCGTTCATATCGTTACGGTAAACGATTACCTTGCAAGCCGTGACGCCGAATGGATGGGTAAGGTTTACAAGTTTTTGGGACTTACCGTAGGCGTTATAATTTCGGGTATGGAGGACGACGCGAAGAGAATCGCTTACAACTCGGACATAACTTACGGAACGAACAACGAATTCGGTTTCGATTATTTAAGAGACAACTTAAAGAAGAATCTTAAAAACATGGTGCAAAGGGAACTCAACTTTGCAATCGTCGACGAAGTGGACTCCATTTTAATCGACGAGGCGAGAACGCCCCTTATCATTTCCGGTAAAGGCGGAGAATCGAGCGAAAAGTATATGGCGGTCGACAGATTCGTAAGAAATCTTAAAATCGACGAAGACTTTACCATGGACATAAAGGAAAAGACGGTCGAGATTACCGAGCAGGGCGCGGAAAAAGCGGAAAAGTTTTTCAATCTCGAAAATTTTGCGGACGTTGAGAACGCCGACCTTTCGCATAAGATTCAGCAAGCCCTGAAAGCGCATCATATTTTCAAAAGAGATAACGACTATATCATAAACGACGGCGAAGTAATAATCGTAGACGAGTTTACGGGACGTCTTATGATAGGCAGACGTTACAGCGACGGATTGCATCAGGCGATAGAAGCGAAAGAGGGCGTAAAAGTAAGAGACGAAAACAAAACTCTTGCTACCATTACTTTCCAGAACTATTTCAGAATATACAAAAAACTTTCGGGTATGACGGGTACCGCAAAGACGGAAGAACAGGAGTTCAGGTCCATTTACGGACTCGACGTTATAGAGATACCCACCAACAAACCCGTTCAGAGAATAGATTATAACGACCTTATTTATTCTACGGTAAAAGGCAAAGAAAGGGCGATAATCAACGAGATAAAAACAAGACACGAAAACGGACAGCCCATTCTCGTAGGTACGGTTACGGTAGAAAAATCGGAAGAGATTTCCAGGCTTTTGATAAAAGAAAAAATCAAACACAACGTATTGAACGCTAAAAACCACGCGAGAGAAGCGGACATAGTAGCGCAGGCGGGCAGATACGGCGCGGTAACCATAGCGACAAACATGGCGGGGCGCGGTACGGATATTATGCTGGGCGGTAACCCCGAATATCTTGCGAAAAGAAAACTTCGCGATAAGGGCGTGGAGGAAGAGAAAATAGACCTCGCTACTTCCTTTATAAGCGAGGTTGACGAAGAAATAGCGGAAATAAGAAAAGAATACTGGGATTTGTATAACGAATTCAAGAAAGAAACGGATGCGGAAAAAGAAAAGGTTCTTTCGGCGGGCGGACTTATGATAATAGGCTCGGAACGCCACGAATCCCGCCGTATAGACAATCAGTTGCGCGGACGTTCGGGACGTCAGGGCGATCCCGGCGCGTCGAGATTCTTTATTTCGCTCGAAGACGATTTGGCTAAACGTTTCGGCGGAGACAGACTTCAAAGACTGTATGCCTTATTCAGGGTGGACGAAGATACTCCTCTCGAAGCGAAAATGCTTTCCCGTCAGATAGAAAACGCGCAAAGAAACATAGAAGGCAAGAACTTCGGTATAAGAAAACAGGTACTCGAATACGACGACGTTATGAACAAACAGCGCGAGGTTATGTATGCGGAGCGTATGAAAGTTCTTAAAGGCGAAAACATTCATGACGAGATTCTTGCGTTTATACCCGACCTTGTCGGCAACACTCTTTCCCTTTGCGTAGATAAATCCAAATCGGGCGAACATTGGGACGCAAAGGCTATAAACGATACGATAGAGAGATATCTCATTCCCGCGGGGTCGGACTTCATTAAAGAAAGCGACCTTCCCAAACTCGTTTACGAGGATCTTTACGGTATGGTTCTCGACAAAACGACGGAAGAGTACGAAAAGAAGATTCAACGTTACAAAGACGAGGGCTTTGACTTTACTATCGTAGAAAGAGATATACTTTTAAGATGCGTGGACGTAAAGTGGATTGACCATATCGACAGTATGGATCAGTTGAGAAAAGGCATAAGTCTGCGCGGTTACGGCGGAAACATCAACCCCGTAAACGAATATAAGAAAGAAGCGCTCGAAATGTTCGACGATATGATTTTCAGCATTCAGGACGAAACGGTTAAAATTCTTCTTAAAGTGGAACTTCAAAGAGTGCAGGTAAGAGAAGAAAGACAGGAGAGAATGGATCTCGTGTCAAATCAGTCGGGAGACGGCTCGAAGGCGGTATCCGCGCCCAAAGCGAAACAGGCGCCCGGCAGAAACGATCCCTGTCCTTGCGGAAGCGGAAAGAAATATAAAAACTGTTGCGGTAAAAACGCATAAATAACAAACTTACCGCCGAAGACTCTTCGGCGGTAGTAGATTATTCGACTTTTTCGTCGCCTTAAACGTTTACGGCGGACGACTATTTAAAAGACAAGGAGTATTTCGGTGTTAAAAACGGACGAATATAAAATGAGAATCAAAGACGTTTTAAGCCTTCTTCACGAAGCGGGGGCGTCTTTAAAGATAGAAGAGTGCAGAGAAAGGGTTGCGGAACTCAGAAGCGAACTCGAAAAGCCGGAAGTCTGGGGAGATATTAAAAAATCCGAAAAGATTTCAAGGGAAATATCTTCGCTGGAAAGCAAAATCGGCGTGTACGATCAGGGCGAAAGGGCGGTCGAGGACACGGAAGTCCTTCTCGAACTTATAGAAGAAGAGGGGGACGAAAGCATTTTCGCCGACCTTGACAAAGAACTCAATATCGCGGAAGAAAAGATAGAAAAACTGCATCTTCAAGCGTTGCTACGCGGAAAGTACGATTCGCTTAACGCGGTTATGACTCTGCACGCGGGCGCGGGCGGAACGGAAGCGTGCGACTGGACGGAAATGCTTTACAGAATGTATATATGCTACGCCGAAAGACAAGGTTTTTCGCTTACCGAACTAGACAGATTAGACGGCGACGGCGCGGGGCTTAAAAGCGTTTCTTTCAAGATAGAAGGGCAAAACGCTTACGGTTATTTAAAGGCGGAAAAAGGCGTTCACAGATTAGTCAGAATATCTCCGTTCGACGCGAACAAAAGAAGACAGACGTCCTTTTCGTCGGTAGAAGTAATGCCGGAAATAACGGAGGACGACAGCATAAACATCCGCCCCGAAGACATAAAGGTAGATACCTACCGTTCGTCGGGCGCGGGCGGACAAAAAGTCAACAAAACGGATTCCGCCGTAAGAATCACGCACATTCCGACGGGAATAGTCGTTCAGTGTCAGAACGAAAGATCACAGACGCAGAACAAAGAAATGTGTATGATGATGCTTACGAGTAAACTCATTGAAAAGCGTGAAGCGGAAAGGCTTGAAAAAGACAAAGAGATTAAGGGCGACATAAAGAAAATAGAATGGGGCAGTCAGATACGCAGTTACGTTTTCTGTCCGTATACTATGGTAAAAGACCATAGAACGAATTACGAAACGGGCGACGTAGAACGGGTTATGAACGGCGACATTCAGGACTTTATAGTCGAATATTTAAGAAAATCGTAAATGAGTTATTTTGAAAACGTTAAGAAAAACACCGTGATTAAAGAGGACGCGGTTATACTCGGAATAGAATCGAGTTGCGACGAAACGGCGGTTTCCGTAGTAAAGGGCGGAAGAGAGATTTTGTCCGACGTGATAATATCGAGCGCGACGGAACAGGCGAGATTCGGCGGAGTCGTTCCCGAAATCGCTTCGAGAGCGCATACCGAGGCGATAGACAAAGCGGTTAAAGAAGCGATAGAACAAGCGGAAATCTCGCTTAAAGATATAGACGCCGTTGCCGTTACTTACGGCGCGGGGCTACTCGGCGCGCTTCTCGTCGGGGTGAGTTACGCTAAAACGCTTGCGTATTGTCTGGGCGTTCCTCTTGTTCCCGTAAACCATATCAGGGGGCATCTTTCGGCAAGTTATCTTGCCGACAAAGAGTTGCAACCGCCGTTCGTATCTCTTCTCGCAAGCGGTGGGCATACGGCGATAATTCACGTTAAAAGTTACGTCGATTTCGAGGTTCTCGGCTCGACGCTCGACGACGCGGTGGGAGAAGCGTTCGACAAGGTGGCAAGACTTTTAGGGCTTAACTACCCCGGCGGACCTAATATAGAACGGCTTGCGAAAGAGGGTAAAAACGTTATACCTCTGCCTAAAATGTTCAAAGGGCAAAAGACGAACGATTTTTCGTACAGCGGGCTTAAAACGGCGGTTATAAATTACGTGCATAACGCCGAGCAGAAAGGCATACAAGTAAATAAGGCGGACGTGGCGTGTTCTTTTCAGTGTTCCGCGCTGGACGTTCTCGTCGATAAACTCGTGTACTTTGCAAACCTTAAAGGGGTAAAAACGGTAACGAGCGGAGGCGGTGTTACCGCCAACGGCTATTTAAGGGAAAAACTGACGAAAGTCTGTAAAGAAAACGGGCTTAAACTCGTACTGCCCGAAAAGAGGTATTGTACGGACAACGGCTGTATGATAGCCTCCGAGGGTTATATTCAATATAAAGCGCGCAACTTCGCGGATCTTACGCTTAACGCCGTTGCGAGCATACCTCTTGTAAGGGAGAGTAAATAAAATGAAAAACGTTGCGATAATAACGGGCGCGTCGAGCGGATTCGGCAAGGCTCTCGCGCTTAAACTGAACAAATATTTTTCCGTAGACGAAATATGGCTTATAGCGAGAAGAAAAGAAAGACTTCAAACGCTTGCGGAAGAAATAACCGTGCCGACGAAGATACTTCCCCTTGACGTAACGGACGAAAAGGACGTAGAGAAACTTCAAAATCTTTTAAAAGAAGAGAGCCCTTACGTAAAAGTTCTCATAAACAACGCGGGACTCGGATATTACGGCGATTTTAAAGATATGAATACGGAAAAAATCGACAAGATGATAAACGTAAACGTGCTTGCGCTGACGAAAATCACCTCCGTATGCCTGCCGTATACAGGCGAGGGCGGTAGAATACTCAACGTTTCTTCTATCGCGAGTTTCGTTCCCAACGCGTATATGAGCGTTTACTCTTCCACCAAAGCGTACGTAACGAGTTTTTCGCGCGCGCTTAACTACGAACTTAAAGAAAAAAAGATAAAATGTTCGATAGTATGCCCGGGACCTATGGAAACGGAGTTTGAAAAAGTGGGAGAGGTTACCAGCAGAAAGTTTATGCGTCTGCCGTTTTGCAAGGTAGAAAAGGTTGCGAAAGGCGCGCTTAAAAGTTTAAAGAAAGGTAAGTTTATATATACGAACAGATTCGTGTATAAGTTTTACAGAGTGCTTGCAAAGATATTACCGCAGTCTTGGCTTATGAAAACGGCAAGTTGCTGACGGGAAAAGGAAATATGCCGAAAAATCAATTTTTAAATCCCGACGTTTTACGCAGGAAAAGCGAACTCGATTTGGGAAAAATACAACTTAACGCCTATGAGGGTAGCGTTTTAACGGAGAGGGAAAGCCTCGGCGACTACAATCTTAAAGCCGTATATTACGATATGGCTTATATCCGCTTGTTTGAAAACGCTCTTTATTCGGTAAAAGAGAAAAAGGAGTATAACGGCAAAAAATGCGAATGTCATTCTCCTTTTCATTTGTCTATGGGACAGGAAGCGGGCGCGGTAGGACAGGCGTTTTTTCTTACCGAAAACGATTTTATATTCGGTTCTCACCGTTCCCACGGCGAAGTTATAGCCAAAGGGTTTTCCGCAATACGCAAAATGCCCGACGAGAAACTTTTGTCCGCAATGAAATCCGCAAACGGCGGAAAGACTTACAAGGCGGTTAAAAACCTTACGGGGTTCGACAAACTTACCGTAAAAGAAATGGCGAGAAAGTTTTTTATTTACGGTTTGCTCGCGGAAATACTCGTTAAAGACACGGGTTTTTCGCGCGGAATATCGGGAAGCATGCACGCCTTTTTCATGCCTTTCGGAATATATCCCAACAACGCCGTAGTAGGCGGTTCGGCAAACCTTGCGGTAGGCTCGGCGCTATATAAAAAAGTGATGAAAAAAGGCGGAGTCGTCATAGCGAATATAGGCGACGGAGCGATAGGTTGCGGTCCCGTGTGGGAAGCGATGGGCTTTGCCACGATGGATCAGTTTTATACGCTGTGGGAAAAGGGGTATAACGGCGGATTGCCCGTTATTTTCAACTTTTTCGACAATCAATACGCAATGAACGCCCAGACGGTGGGCGAAACGATGGGTTACGGAGTGCTTGCGAGAGTGGGCGCGGGCGTAACGAAAAACAATATGATGACCGAACGGGTAGACGGGTTTAATCCGCTTGCCGTAATAGACGCTTACAGAAGGAAACTGCCTCTCGTAAAGAAAGGCAAGGGCGCGTGTATGCTAGACGTTTTAACTTACAGATTCGTGGGGCATAACACGGGCGATTCTTCTACGTACAGGTCGAAAGAAGAAATAGAAGCGTGGGAAAAGATAGATCCGACAATCACTTATGCGGATTCGCTGATACGGGCGGGCGTGATGAGAGAAACGGAAAAAGCCACGATTGACAAAGAAATTAAAAAAGAGTTCGACGAGATTTTTTCGCTTGTATTAAACGGCAGAGTAAGCAAAAAGACGAATATAAACGACCTTGAAAATCTTATGTATTCAAACGGCGAAGTCGAAAGTTTCGGCGGTACGGACGAAACTCTTAAAAAAAGAGAAGAGATTTCAAAGGTTATAGAGATTTCAAAAAAAGAAAGAATAAAAACGCACGGCAAAAAATCCGTAACTTTCCACGACGCTATGTTCGAGGCTGTTCTGGACAAATGCTATAAAGACAAAAGTTTCGTGTGCTACGGCGAAGAGTGCAGAGACTGGGGCAACGAGGGAGACATATACAGAGGGCTTAAAGAGGTTTTGCCCTATCACCGCCTTTTCAACACGGGCATTGCGGAATCGGCGATAGTCGGCTCCGCGGTAGGTTACGCGATGAGCGGAGGAAGGGTTATGGCGGAACTTATGTTCATAGACTTTCTCGGGCGCGCGGGCGACGAAGTGTTTAACCAACTGCCCAAATGGCAGGCTCTCGCTACGGGCGAAATAAAAATGCCACTCGTTTTAAAGGTAAAAGTCGGCGCGAAGTACGGCGCGCAACACTCGCAGGACTGGTCCGCTTTTTTAATGCACGTGCCGGGGCTTAAAGTAGTTTACCCCGTAACTCCGTACGACGCAAAGGGTTTAATGGCAACCGCGCTTAACGGCACCGACCCCGTAATTTTCCTTGAAAGTCAAAGACTTTTCGGCACGGAAGAGATTTTTACCCCCGTTCCGAAAGAAAACTATTATATAGAGATAGGTAAACCGAGTTTGAAGATAAAGGGAACTTACGCAACGGTTTTGTCCGTCGGGGCGACCTTATACCGCGCGAAAGACGCCGTAAACGAACTGAAAGCGAAATATAACCTTTCCTGCGATTTGTTCGACGCAAGGTCGATTTGTCCTTTCGATTATACGGAAATAGTTAAAAGCGTTAAAAAGACGGGCAGAATACTTCTTGTGTCCGACGAGTGCGAAAGAGGTTCCGTCATAAGCGAAATGGCAAGCAAAATAACTACGCTCGCGTTTAAGCATTTAAAGCGCGCGCCCGTAACTCTCGGGGCGAAAAATTGGATAACCCCGCCTTAC
>CAKQSC010000019.1 GCA_934271725.1 uncultured Clostridia bacterium | reverse complement strand
CCATATCTCTGTCGTAATCCACTCTTTCCATCGCGTAATAACCGTATTCCGCGTAGTTTTTAAACCCGAGTTTAACGGCTATTTTGTTTCTTATTTTAACTAGTCTGTCGAAAATATCGTCAAGTTCTTTCGCGTGCGCTTTAAGCCCTTCTCCTATCGCGATCGACGCCTTTTTTCTTACTTCTCTGTCGCTGTCTTCTTTTTTACCGCGAACGACGGAAAGAGGAACTTCCTCACCCTCCCACACGAATTTCATCGTGCTCATAAGTTTGGAATATTCCATTACTATCGACGCTTCTTCCTGCTTTTCTTTAACGACTCTTTCGTCGTTTACCTTAACGGAAAACTCGTACTTTTTAAACAGACTGCTACCGAGAACCTTTTCGAGTTCCGCTCTGTAAGGCGAATTAAGCATCGCTTTCTGATATTCCGCTATATACGTCGATATTACGGGCATATTTTCGTCGTAATATTCCTGTTCCGCCGTATAAAACTCGTCTTTCGTGTTGCACGTATAACGCATATACGCAAGCGAACTGTACGTAATAAGGTTCGTCTGCACTTCTTTAAGTTCGCCGTTTCTTACGTTTAAGATTTCTTCCGCCGATTTTGCGTTTTTAACTTTGGCTATAACGTCCTCATAGCCTTTCTTTACTTCTTCCAAAGTTACTCTTCTGTACTCTAAATCCGATACTTTCGTCATATTTTTTTCTCCGTTTAAAAGTTAAAGGCGAAGTTTTCGCTTCGCCTTGATTTGCAACCGTTATTTTGCATACTCGGTAGCGCGTAATTCTCTTATTACGTTTACCTTGATTTGTCCGGGATAATCCAACTCGTCCTCAATCTTTTTGGCAATGTCTTTCGCAAGATAATAAGTCTGATTGTCGTCAACCTTGTCGGGTTTTACAAGCACTCTTATTTCGCGTCCCGCCTGAATAGCGTAACTCTTGTCTACGCCCTTAAACTCGTTTGCGAGTTCTTCGAGGCGTTGAAGTCTTTTAACGTAGTTGGTAGTGGTTTCTCTTCTCGCGCCCGGTCTCGCGCCCGAAATAGCGTCCGCCGCCTGAACGAGAACAGCCTCTATCGACTGCGGTTCGACATCGCCGTGGTGCGCCTGAATGGCGTTTACGATAATTTGATTTTCTTTATATTTCTTGGCAAGATCCGTACCTATCTGAATATGCGTTCCCTCAACCTCGAAATCTACCGCTTTACCTATATCGTGCAGAAGCCCCGCGCGTTTGGCAAGCGTTCCGTCCATACCGAGTTCGTTAGCCATGATTCCCGCGATTCTCGAAACTTCTATCGAGTGTTTAAGCACGTTCTGACCGTAACTCGTTCTGAACTTCAATCTGCCCAGCAACTTTATAAGTTCGGGATGTATATTGAAAAGTCCGCAGTCGAGCATTGCCGCTTCGCCCGCTTCTTTTATCTCTACGTCTAATTCTTTTTTGACCTTTTCGACCGTTTCTTCTATTCTCGCGGGGTGTATCCTTCCGTCCGCGATAAGTTTTTCAAGCGCGATTCTCGCCGTTTCTCTTCTTACCGGATCGAATCCCGAAACGATTACGACTTCCGGCGTATCGTCTATTATAAGTTCTATTCCGCAAGCGTTTTCGAGGGTTCTTATGTTTCTGCCCTCTCTTCCGATAATTCTCGCTTTCATATCGTCGCTAGGAATAGGTACTACCGAAACGGTTATTTCGCTTGCCTGTTCCGCCGCGCAACGCTGAATCGCAAGGCTTATTATGTCTTTTGCCTTTTTATCCGCGTCTTCCTTTGTCTGAGCCTCTATCGTCTTTAAAGTCGTCAACGCTTCTTTCTTTGCGTCTTCCGTCATATTGTTCACGAGTTCCTGTTTTGCCTCGTCCCTCGTGTAACCCGCGACTTTTTCGAGTTCCTTTATCATCGCGTCGTGTTGCCCCGCGACTTCTTTTTCTTTCAACGCAAGTTGCTGTTCTTTTGCCTGTAAAGACTTTATCTGCCCGTCGAGAGCGTCGTTCTTTCTGTCGAGCGCTTCTTCTTTTTTGTCGAGAGCCTCTTCTTTCTGTTCGAGTCTTCTTTCCGATTTCGCGAGTTCCTGACGTTTCTCGTTTCTTTCACGCTCGAAATCGTTGCGCATTTTAATTTCTTGCTCTTTGGCTTCTATGATTGCTTCTTTTCGTATATTCTTACCTTCGGTTTCCGCATCTTTTAAAATCTTTTCGGCAGCCGATTTGGCAGTGCCGATTTGCTTTTCAACGTGCTTTTTATATATAAAATATCCGATTGTCGCGCCTATCGACGCAAACACAACAATACATGCAACCAAAATGCCTACCCACGCGCCCGTGGATACGGCGAGCAAGGAGTTTAACGTAATCATTTTTCATATCTCCTTGTACTGTATTTGGTTTACGGCACAGTTTTTACCACTATACCTAGTGTTTATTTTATACTATTTATATTCTTTTGTCAATCCTCTGCGGAAAATATACCCGATATTTAGTAAAAAAAGAGAGAAATCGACTTGTTTCTCTCTTTCGGTTACTTTTTATTCGGTTTTTTCGTCCGCTTCCGACGCGGGTTCCGACTTATCCCCTTTTATAGCCTTTACTATTTTGTCGTAAATCTCTTGTTTTAGTTCGGGGTGTTGCCTTAAAGTGTCAATCGCCTTTTCTCTGCCCTGACCTATCTTTTCTTCGTTATAAGAAATCCACGAGCCGGACTTTTCGAGAACTTCGTATTCGATACCCATATCTATTATGCAACCGTCCTGCGAGATGCCTTTGCCGTAAATAATATCGAACTCCGCAGTTTTAAAGGGTGGCGCGAGTTTGTTTTTAACGACTTTCGCTTTCGTTCTGTTACCGACGTTTCCGCTGTCGCCTTTAATTATCTCGCCCTTTCTTACGTCGATTCTTACGCTTGCGTAGAACTTTAACGCCTTTCCGCCCGGCGTCGTTTCGGGGTTGCCGAACATTACGCCTACCTTTTCTCTCAACTGATTTATGAAAATTATGCAGGTTTTGCTTTTGTTGGTTATACCCGCGATTTTACGAAGAGCCTGACTCATAAGTCTTGCTTGAAGGCCTACGTGCGAATCGCCCATTTCGCCCTCTATCTCCGCGCGCGGAGTGAGCGCGGCAACCGAGTCGACCACGATCATATCTATCGCACCGCTTCTTACAAGCGCGTCTACTATATCGAGAGCCTGCTCGCCGTTGTCCGGTTGAGATACGTATAAGTTAAGAAGATCTACTCCGAGATTTTCCGCATAAACGGGATCGAGAGCGTGCTCCGCGTCGATAAACGCGCATATACCGCCCGTTTTTTGCGCTTCCTCTATGCAGTGAAGAGCAACCGTCGTTTTACCCGAAGATTCGGGCCCGTAAATTTCTATGATTCTGCCCCTCGGCATACCCCCTATTCCGAGAGCGGTATCGAGCGACAGACAACCCGTAGGTATAACGTCTACGTTGAGTTCGCCCGCGCTTTCGCCGAGTTTCATTATCGCGCCCTTGCCGTACTGTTTCTCTATTTGAGAAAGTACCGTTTCGAGTGCTTTTGCCTTTCCTCCGTCCGTGGTCTCTTTCGCCACGCCTTTCGTTTTCTCTGCCATTGTTATATTTCCTTATAATTTATTTTTTTACTTTACGGTTTTGAGAGATTTGCTTTTTACAATTCTTTCGCAAGTTTAATCGCCCTGAAAAGCGCGGTTTTTACGCCTTGCTTTATTATCTCTTCTCTGTTTCCTTTAAAAATACGTTCGACTACGAACACGCCGTTTTTCGTGCCGACCGCTATGTAGCACAGCCCCACGGGTTTGCCCGAACCGTCGCCGTCCGGCCCCGCAAGCCCGGTTGTCGCGATTGCGAAATCCACCCCTCCGCGAATAAGTCCTACCGCCATTTCGTAAGCGGTATCTCCGCTTACCGCGCCCTGCTCTTCGAGCGTTTTTGCCGAAACCGCAACGCGTTTTCGTTTAGCCTCTTCGCTGTAACACACTACGCCGTCTTTAAGCACCGCGCTTGCGCCCGGAACGGAAACTATCGCCGAGGCGATTCCTCCGCCCGTAAACGACTCCGCAGTTCCGAGAGTCAGCCCTTTCGTTTTAAGAAGAGTTACGAGAGTTTCTTCTTCGCTTACGTCCGAACACGCGTAGCAATACTTTTCAAACGCAACGGTCATTTCTTTAACGAGTCCGTCCGCCGTATAACTTTCTTCTTTCGGGTATGAAAACACGACCGACGAATCGCCGTATTCCGTTTTTACACGAAGCCTTCCGCCCTTTATCCCGCTTGCCCGCTGTTTAAAACTTTCCGTTTTCCCGGCGGGGCAACCGTATAACTTGAAATATTGCGTTTCCGTTTCGGGCGCGTTTTTGCCTTCGAGATAGGGTATTACGTAAGATTCGAGCATCTCGAACCCCTCGTTCTCGTCGTCGGATATGACTATAAGCGTTACGTCCGCTTCGATCATATACCCCTGAAAAAGCCCTTTATCGTTGGGAATGACGGTGGCGTCCTCTGGAATGAGATATAAATCTTCCGAATAATTTTCAAGTTCCTCTTTTCCGACAAGCCTTTCTTTCGCAGTTTCGCTTTCCGTAAGCGTCAAGCCCGTTTTATCCGTTATTATTTCTTTGACGCTATACGTGTTGTTCAGTCCGGCGCACATCACCGCGCAGTCGTAATTCGTTTTTACGTATTCAAACAAGCGACCGAACTCCACGGCGTCTTTTCCGCTTACCGAAAAAAAGGTTGTAAACTCTACGCCCCTGTCAAAAAAAGCCGTTTTGATTTTTTCCGTATACTTCGCGCGCTCGCCCGTCGTATCGAAATCTATAAAAGCCCTTCTCATATCACTCGTCTTTAAGAACCTGCTTGTTTTTGAGAATGTAATTAAGCCCCGAAACAATCGTCATTACGACGGCAAGTCCTAAAAAACACAAACCTATCGTGTTTAAAACGCTCACCTTGCCCGCCATAAGCGGAAAGTCGAAACTCAACAGCAACACCACTATGGAAACGTCCTGACAAACGGTCTTAATTTTTCCCGTTTTGTCCGCCGCAAGCACTATCTGCATAGAAGCCGCCTGCATACGGAAGCCCGAAATTATAAGTTCCCTTGCAAGAATGATCGCAACGGCGACGGCTATGAGTTTCTGCGCCGTGTAACTCGGGAAAGGAATAAGACATATCAGCACGTACGCCGTGGCGACAAGCACCTTGTCCGCGATGGGATCCAAAAACTTGCCGAAGTTGGTAACTAGGTTATATTTTCTCGCAATCATTCCGTCAAGAAAATCGGTAAACGCCGCAAGAACGAATATTATCGCCGAAATAAGATAGTTATACGGCACGTACCCGTCGAGCAGAAAGAATACCGCGAACACGGGTATCATGCACATTCTTAATATCGAAAGTTTGTTTGGTAAGTTCATTGTTTTATCGCTCCGTATAAATCGTATTCGTCGCAGTCGGTTATATCGACCTGCACGCGCTCGCCCGTTTTCAGCATTCTGCCCGAACGGACGTATACTTTGCCGTCTATATCGGGCGCGGAAAAATATGCCCTGCCCGTATACGCAAGCACCGTGTCGTCGTATCCGTCGATAAGAACGGTCAAAGTTTTTCCGACGGACTTTTTATTGTATTTTTCAGACACCTTTCTTTGCGTTTCGTAAAGTTCCGCCTGCCTTGAAAGTTTAACTTCTTCGGGTATCTGATTCGCCATACCGTAAGCGGGCGTGTCCTCTTCTCTCGAATAAGCGAAAAATCCCGCATTTCTTAACTTTGCCCGACGTATAAACTTTTTAAGCGTTTTGAAATCCTCTTCCGTTTCCCCGGGGAATCCCGCTATAAACGTGGATCTTATCGCTATTCCTTTAATCTCTTTTTTGAGTTTTTTTATGAGCGCGGTATATTCCTTATACGAACCCTTTCTGTTCATTCGTTTAAGAACGTCGTCGGAAGCGTGTTGCAAAGGAATGTCTATGTATTTTACGACTTTACCGTTGTTTTTTATTTCGGCGATTATCTCGTCCGAGAGTTTATCGGGATAAGCGTATAAAAGCCGTATCGCTTTTACGTTGTCGAGTCCGGAAAGACTTCTTATCAGTTCGGGAAGAGCCTGCCGTTTATACAAGTCCTCGCCGTACCTCGTAATATCCTGCGCGACAAGCACGAGTTCGCCGACTTCGCCGAGATTCTTCGCCTCTTCGATAAGCCTTTCTTGCGGTGTCGAACGGTACCTTCCCCTTATTTTGGGTATAAGGCAGTAGGTGCAGAAATTGTCGCACCCGTCCGCAATCTTTAAGTACGCGTAACTTTTAGGCGTCGTCGTAACCCTCTTCGAGTAACTTTCGGTTACCGCCTTTTCGACGGCGTTTACCCTTTCTCCTTCGTATACTCTGTCAAGAACGTCGAATATCTTGTCGTAGGAAGAAACGCCCATAAACGCGTCTACTTCCGTAAACTCGTCAAACATTTCGTTAACGAATTTTTGCGGTAAACATCCCGTTACTATAATCTTTTCAAGGTTTTTACCCCTGTAACCGTTTACGTCGAAAATATTGTCGATGCCCTCTTTTCTCGCGCTTTCGAGAAACGCGCAGGTATTTATTATAACTATATTCGCCTGCGACAAGTCGTCCGTTATTTCCGTTCTCTCTTTTAAAACGCCCAAAAGTTTTTCGGAATCTACCCTGTTTTTGTCGCAACCGAGAGATATAACGCCTATTTTTTTCTTCGAGTAATCCATATTTCAGTTGTCTCCGTTACCGCCGTTTCCGTTACAATACTTTTCTTCGTATTCTTGAAGCGACATAAGAACGGTTCTCGATTTGGAACCCTGATATTCGCTTACTATGCCTTTATCGACCATTTGTTGAAGCAATCTCGTAGCGGTCGAATAACCTATCTGAAACTTCGCTTGAAGATTCGTTGCGGAAGCGGAATTGAGTTTTATTACGTGGCGGACGGCAGCGTCGAACAACTCGTCCACCTTGCTTTCTTTCTTCGCCGTTTCTTCCGCGCCGTTTTCCGTTCTTTCGGCTACTATCGGGTGCGCTATATTGTTGATTTGCTCCAAAATTTTAGGATCGAAATAACAGGTATTGTTTTCTCTTATAAACTTTACGGCGTTGTGTATTTCGGCATTGCTTACGAAAGAACCCTGCATACGGTCGCAATTGAACATTGTAGAACTCTTATACAAAAGGTCGCCGTTACCGAGAAGTTTTTCCGCACCGCTCTCGCCGAAAATGGTCATCGCGTCCGTAACGGAAGAAACTTTGCACGCTATTCTCGTGGGAAGGTTTGCTTTGATTACGCCCGTAATGACGTCTACCGACGGTCTTTGCGTAGCGAGAACGAGATGTATACCCGCCGCCCTTGCCTTTGCCGCAAGTCTTTGAATACGGTCTTCCATATCTCTTTTTCTCGTAGCCATAAAGTCGGCAAGTTCGTCGACTATAACGACTATTCTCGGCATTTTGGGAATATCGTCGTTAGCCATCGTGTCGTTATACATATTTATGTCCGTAACGCCCGCTTCGCTGAAACAGGTATAACGCCTTTCCATTTCGTTTACAAGCCAGTCGAGCGTCGCTATCGTCGTCTGAACGTCGGTCAGTATCTGATCGAACAACAAATGCGGAATATGCGCGTACATAGAGAACTCTACCTGTTTCGGATCGACGAGTATCAGTCTCAAATCTTCCGGTCCGTATTTGCAGATAAGGCTTATGATAAGCGAGTTAAGGCATACGCTTTTACCCGTACCCGTCGCGCCCGCGACAAGAAGGTGAGGCGCTTTGGCAAGGTTTTCCACTCTTATGTTTCCTACGATGTCTTTACCTATCGAATACAGCAGTTTGCCCTTACCGTCCGCCGAAAACTCTTTGGATTCGAGAATGTCGCGAAGTCCTACCGTTACTTTGTTTTTGTTTTCTACCTGAATACCGAAAAGGTTTTTCCCCGGTATGGGCGCTTCTATTATAACGCCCGTAGCCGCGCAAAGATTCATAGCCAAATCGTTCGCGACGCCGTTTACTTTATTTACGCTTATGCCCTGTGGCATTTGCAGTTCGTATCTCGTTACCGTAGGTCCTTTTACGATATTGACGACCTTTGCGGGAATGTTAAACCCTTCGAGAGTGTTTTCGATAATTCTCGTCTTTTCCGTTTGCTCCGCCATATTGTTTTCAAACGTTCTGGGGTATTCCGTAAACATCGCCGTCGACGGCTTGTTATAAGGAATATGCACGGGCATTATAAACTTCGGCGCCTCTTCCTTTTCGGGAACGACGGGTATTTTGGGCTCTTCTTCCGGTTCGGGCTGTCTTTTTACGGGCGTAAAGTCGAACATACCCGTACTCGGCGGAGTTACGTCGCTATCCCTTCTCGTCGTTCTTTCCGCGGTTCTTTCCGTTCTCGTTTCAGTCCGTCTCGTTTCTTCTTTGAATCCGCCGTCCAAATCGCCCGTAACGTCGAAACCGCCGTCAAGATCGCTTGTAATATCGAAATCGTCCGTTCCGCGTTCCGTCTTTTCTTCCTCAACGGGAATATCTCTCGCGGGCGTTATACGCGAGTTGCCGTCGGCACCCGCGACGCGACCGTCGACGTTTCTTTGAATATTTCTTTCCGCACCGAAATCTCTTGCAACGCGCGTCGGGGCGGGTTTATCCTCCTTTCCCCCAAAAATATCCGCGTCGCTTTTTTCGTCAAATCTCTTTATAGGCGTTTCGTTTGTCGGTTCGGGCGTAAAACGGGTATCTCCGAAATATTCCCGTCCGCCGAGTTCGTTTCCTTCGTTAACGCTTCCGCCGAAATAATCTTCTCCGCTTATCTCGCCCGTAAATCTTTCGTCCGCAGATTTTTTATCGTCTTTTATCTCTTCTTTTTCTTCTTTAACCGCTCTTTCGCGACGAGGATATTCATCGTACACGTTGGTGTCGGATTGTTTGTTTTCCGCGTTACCGTCCGGTATTATTTCGTAAGGCGTTTTTATATATCCGAGTTTTTTCTGCATTTCTTCTCTTTTTTCGTCCGGCTCTTCGTCGGAAGCAAGAAGAATAAGCCCCGAATTGCCTTGCGCGTATCTCAAAGTCGTGGGAACGTCTTCCGTCTTTTTTCTTCTCGGATCTCTTTCCTTAAAATCGTCCTCGCCGTAATAAAGCCCGTTTATATCCTCGCCGGCGTCGTTAAGACTCGGAAAATCAAGATCCGCAACGGGATATTCTCTCGCGCCCTTGACGTTTTTGAACTTCTTTTTGTTTCTCCTGTCTTTGTCTTTTGTCGAAAAAGCAAAGAATCCGAGTCTGTAAAACAGTTCGAGCGCGAAAAATATAACGAAGAAAAGGGAATAGAGAACGTACGTTCCCGTTCTCGTAACGAGTTTGCAGAACAGCCAGTCGAAAATGCACGTTAAAACACCGCCGGCGGTAGCGTTTTTAAACCACTCTCCCCCGCGGTTATACGCGCCGGACAAAAACTCTCCGTATTTTCCGACGGTTTTAGCCGTTATGGCGTTAAGCAAAAATATAAGAAATACAACCGACAGGCTTATGAAAACCCTGTCAAGCACGGGTATTTTGTTTTTCGCCCCCTTAACGAGCGCGATTCCCGAAACAATCAGCGCGACCGTCGCGAGATAGGCGCACCAACCGAATACGCCCAGAAGGAAAGAGGAAACCGCCACACCGACGACGCCGAAAATATGCTTACCCGTTATAAGACACAAAAGACTTAAACAAGCAAACAGAATTAAAATCATGCCCACCGTTTCTCTCGTTAATATTTTAAACTTCTTTTCTTTATCAGTTGAGTTTTTTCTACCGAATCCGTTCAAATCTCCACCGCCGTAATTTATAGTAATTTAATCCGATGATTATACATATTCGATTATACCACATTGCGAGGGTAATTTTCAAGAAAAATAGATAATTTTAAAAAGATTTTAAAAAGTTTGCAAAATAACCGAAAAAACCGCTTTTTCCCGTTTTTTTCTGCTTTTTCTAAGGTAATTCGTTTGCCAAAACGAAAAAAATATTATATACTTAAACGTAATGAAAAAGATACTTATGCTGACAACGGGCGGAACCATATCGTCCGTAAATACGGAAGAAGGACTTAAACCCGCGGGCTCCGGCGAAATCTTAAAGCGTATAGACGCGCAAAGACTTCCCTTTGATCTCCGCGCGAAAGACCTTATGACGCTCGACTCCACCAACATTCAGCCGGAGGAGTGGAAAACGATTGCGGAAGCGACTTTTTCCGCAATGAAAGAATACGACGGCATCGTCATTACTCACGGTACCGACACCATGGCGTATACCGCGTCCATGCTTTCTTTCATGCTGAAAAACCCCACCGTTCCCGTTGTTTTCACGGGATCGCAGATTCCCATAAGCGAACCGGAAACGGACGCGGTCAGCAATATCTACACCGCTTTTTCAATGGCGACAAACGGTCCCGCCGGCGTTTATATAGCGTTTAACCGCAAAATTATTCTCGGCACGAGAGGCGTTAAAACAAGAACCTCTTCTTACGGCGCGTTTGAAAGCATAAACCTGCAATACGCGGGTTTCGTGGACAAAAACGGACTTAATATAGACGAAAACGTTCTTCCTCCGCATAAAGTTTCCGAACCCCCTTCGCTCGATACGGATATAGAAACGAAAGTCTTTTTGCTTAAACTCACCCCCGGCACGGATCCGAATATAATAGACCTTCTTCTCGACTCGGGTATAAAGGGCATAGTCATAGAAGCGTTCGGCACGGGCGGTATTCAGATTGTCAGAAGAGATTTTTCCAAAAAGATAGAACTTGCCATCAACCGCAACGTTCCCGTTATAGTCTGCACGCAATGCCTTTACGAAGGCTCCGACTTTTCATTATACGAAGTCGGCAGAAAGGCAATAGAAAAAGGTGCGATTCAGGCGTTCGATATGACGACGGAAGCGACCATTACCAAACTTATGTGGGGACTTGCGCATTATCACACCGTTACGGACATTAAAAAGTTTTTCAGAACGTCCGTCGCAAACGAAATAGATTTGAAACATATTAAAGACTGAAATTGAAAACCCGCTTTCGCCGTAACCGGCGAAAGCGGTTATCTTTTTACAGTCGACGACGAATACGAAACGCGTCCCGCAATATTGCAAGACGCGTTTTATATTTATTCTTTATCCGTATTTTCGGTTTGTTCTTTTTTCGCTTTGCGATGAACTACGTCTTTAACGGGTTTACCGCTCATAAACAAAATCTCGTCCATTCCGGCGTAAAGTTTAGTAATACCGGGAATACCGAGTCCCGTAAACTTCCACAAAAGATAAGTCGCTATATACCCTCCGCACAAAATGCCTATTACGGTGAATACGGAAACTACCAACTTATCGAGAGTCGCCATACCAGCGCCTTTCGCCGTTTTGCCGTCCTCTACCCCCGTAAATCCGACGTAGCCTTGCGTTACTTCGCCGTTTTCGCCGTTAGACCACATTTCTTCGCCGTAATAATAGAACTCCGAAACGGCGTTTTTCGCCGAGCCTTTTATGGCAAGTCCGTACGGGTTGATGAGGTTGTATTCTTCATACATAATAACGCTGTTAAGAACGTAATTTTCGTCCATAACCATACCCACCACGGCGTTGCCCGTATAAGTAAGGTCTTTCGCGTTGGAAGCGGATTTCGTTTGCCTTTCTATTTCCGTTCCGCTTATCTTGCCGTCGAGATAAAAAAGGATTTCGTAATAATTTCCCATTTCTTCGTATTTACCCGTCGGGTTATATCTCGACGAATAATTTTCCGTTTTAACGCCCGTAAGCCCGCCGGCATAAAACGATGGCGTATGACACTTTGTCGCTATATAATCGTCCCTTTTTTCTACAAGCGATTTATCGACTTTATGGAAATATACCTTGTTTATCGACTCAATGCTTACCGTATGGTGAAACCATCTTGCCTGATACATATAGTTGGCAACGTATTCGGCTTCCGTATAATTAAGCCACCCTTTGGAAAACTGCGTGTTGTTCGTTCTTACCGTTTTGTCCGTAAGGTTAAGATAGTGTCTTTCGTCGGGGATACCCATATTCATGGCGTTACCCCAGATGTTTATGAACATATCCTGTTGTTTTTTACCGTCGGCGCAAGTCGTTATAAGTTTTTTGTCGTTCTGACACGGGGAAGTTATTCCGCCCACGGTAGTACGCCCGTCCGTCAACGCCTGAACGTTTTCCTCACGCAAAAGTTTGGTATATAAAACGGAAAAAATCTCATAAGCCGTTTCTTTGGCGTAATCGGAAGTGGCGAACAGGTTGTTTGCCATTTCGTTGTTCAAAAGCCACAAATCCGCCCCGAGATTGTCTTTATATTCGGACAATTCCTTAACGGGCAAAAGGTTAAACTTTTGTTGCAGAGCCGTCAAATCGTCGTATTCTATAATTTCTTTGGATAATTCTCTCGGCTTATTCATAATACCTACTATCGACGCACCCGCGACGACTATGCCGACAAATACCGTAAGCGCGGAAAAAAATATCGCCCTGCGCCTTTTCAACACCTTTTTGCGCGAAACGGGCTTTTTTTCTTTTTTCTTTTTTCTTTCGTTTACGCTTAACCGATTTTCCGCATCGGTTTGAGGTTCGACGGCTTTACCGCCGTTATCATCGTCTGCGGAAACTTCGATTTCCGCGTTTATATCTTTTTCATTTTCCATTGTGCACCGTTTGTAATAAAAAACTATTACAATAGTAACATTTTTTATTACTTATGTCAATGCTTTATCAAACAAAAGACGGAAAAAGAACACCTTTTCCGTCTTTAACGGCTATCGGGACGGTTGCCTCGATAAACCTTTATATAAGAGCAACCGTTTCCGATAGAACCGAATTTACGCATAAAGCATAGGCGTTTCTACCACCCGATCGCTGATTACAGTATTTGCCGAAAACACGCTTTTATTCCGTTTTTTAAAACTTATCTTTGCAGATTTTGAAAAAACCCGCGCTCTTGCGGACTATGTCGGGTAAAAATAACGAAAAGCAAGCCCGTCGCGCACAGCGCGACGGGCGTAAGTTTACCTCTTTTTGTTTTTCATTTTAAATAACGCTTTTTCTTTTTTGCGAAGTTCGACTCTTGCGTAATAATCTTTAAGAACCTTTTCGTCGTCGAAAGTCAACTTTTCGTAACCGCCTACGCGGTCGTCAAACTCGTCGTAAGTTATTATTTTAATACCCTCTCCGGCATCTCTTCTTACAACGGCTTTGGTATATCTTTCGCCGTACCCGTCCGCGCTTTTCACAAACACGTTACATTCGCCAACGTCCCTGACCGTTTTTACACCGCAGTCGTTAAGACGTTTAAGCAAGGAACGGAACTCGTCCGCGTCGGCATACTCTATGTTTTCGGCAAAACACAAAGTCTTTCCCGAATAAACGCAAGGCTCCCTTTTTTCGGGAACAACGAGCGACGCTCTGTATTCGTCGATTAAAATCTTTTTGACGGGTTTAAGCGTTTTGTCGTACTTTTGCCTTATGTACACGCGCGAGTCCATATATTTCGGCTCCTCGCCGTTTTTACCGTAAATTATCTCGTACTTTTCGACTATGCCGTTTAAATCGAGGTTTTCGCTTTCGAGAATACCTTTCATAATAAGTCCCGTCGCGCGGGCGTCCTCGTCGCTACGGTGTTCGGCAAAAGTTATGCCGTATTCGCTCGCCATATAGGCTAGCCCCACCTGCCGTTTATCTCCTTTTTGAAGAGCGTAAATCTTCTGCACGTCGAGATAGGAAAACTTAAACCTTTCAAAGTTAAACTTATCGCACGCGTCGTTAAGGTAACTTATGTCGTTGTTGAACGAAAATCCGAGAACGACGACTTCCCCTTCAAAAAGTTTTTTAACCTCTTCGTACACGCCTGAAAACCTCGGCGACGAGCGAAAAGTTTTTTCGTCGTACCCGAGTTTTATTTCGGGCGCTTTACCGTAAGCGGAAAGTCTGAACTCTTTCGGCAGAGGATTTATGAGTACGTCCTTTTGTTCCGTTATATTAAAGTTTTCGTCAAAAACACAGTACCCGACGCTACAAAGACTGCCGTCGTACGAACAGCCGTTGCAACTTTCCGTGTCGATAGAAACAATTTTCATTATGCCTTTTCCGGTTGTTTTTTAAGTTCTTCGAGTTCGTCCGCTTCCTCTCTCTCGTCGTCGTATTCGTCCTCTATTTCGCCGACGATTTCTTCTATAATGTCTTCGAGAGTAATTATTCCGAGCGGAAGTTTATCTTCGTCGACGACGATTGCCATGTGCTGATGCTGTTTCTGCATAAAATGCAACAGGCGGAATATCTTTTCCGTAGGCTTAACGTATCTTACGGGGCGAATAAGGCTTTTCCATTCCTTGTCGCCTTTAAGAAGGGCTTCGAAAAAGTCTTTCTGATACAATACGCCGATAAACTTTTCTTCTCTTTTTACGGGCAATCTCGAATAGTTGTAAGTTTCAAAACTTTCAAGTATGTTTTCTATTTTTTCGGAAGACTTGATATATTCGACGTCTTCTATTTTCGTCATAACGCTTTCTACCGTTCTGTCGTCGCCCGTTATGGTGTTCTGAATAAACTCTTCTTCGTGTTCTTTCAGAACGCCCTGATCGGCTATGTCTGAAACGAGCATTTTAAACTCTTCCTCGGTGTACGTCGCTTTTTTGCCTTTGATGTGAAACAGTTTTTTAAGACCTTTTGCCAACGCGTTGAACGTGAAGTTGAACGGCGTCAGTATATAGTAAATAACCGTCAAAGGGTAAACGACGAAAAAAGCGATTTTTTCGGGGATTTCTTTGGCGAGCGTTTTCGGTGTGATTTCTCCGAATATCAAAATTACCAGCGTCAACACGACGGTCGATAACGTCGCGCCGAGATTCGCGCCGAACAGCCGTGTAAACAATATCGTCGATAAAGTTGTCGCGACGATGTTTACTATATTGTTCCCTACCAAAATCGTGGAAATGAGTTTTTCGTATTTTTCGTAAAGTTTTATTACGAGTTTTGCTTTTTTCTTGGGAAGCGCGGTTTTTATTCTTAAAAGATTTAAAGACGTAAACGCCGTTTCGCTTGCCGAAAAGAAAGCGGAAAAAAATACCAAAATTACGATTGTTACGGTCAGTATGATGTTCATAGGATTGCTCATACCGACCTTACTTGCGAGCAGCCCTATACTTAAAGGGTCGTCCATGACGAAAAATACCTCCAAAAATAAATTGTCGTAAACACGGCGGTCTGTTTTTTAGCGCGCGTATCGCGACTTGTTTTCTATTATATCATATTCAAAGCCGTTTGTAAAGCATATTTTACAACGACCTTTTTTATGCCGATACGCCTTTAAACGTACTTTTCTATTTTTACGCAAAGTTTGTCTTTTTTGGTCGTTGCCGTTTGTCCGATAAACTTAAACTTGCCGTAACCCCTGACGGATACCGTTTCGCCGCCCGTTAAGAGTTTTGCGTTTTCCGTGCTCGGTTTGCCGTTTATCGCGACTAAACCTTCTCTGAAAAGGTCAAGGCTCTGTTCCCGCGACAAGTTGTAAACTTTCGATATTATCGCGTCAGTTCGTAAACTCGAAACAATCAGTTCTTTTTCTTCCGTTTTGGGTTTAAATCCGTCGGGAACGCCGTCCGCTACGTCGACTTTAACGGCGTTAGCCCCTACCTTAACGAGATTTTCCGTCAAAAAATCCGTAAGCGTGTTTATCACCGCAACGTACCCGACGACGCCGTCCGTAAAAATATCTCCCACTTTGCCCCTGTCTACGCCGAGGTTGAGTATCGCCCCCAAAAAATCTCTGTGCGTAACGGGTTTGCAAAACTTTACGGATACGGGCGTTATTTTAATAAGGTCTATCGGGAAATCTTCTTCGTAGTAAAACTCTTCTTTTGAGCCTAATCTCGCAACCGCCTTGTCGCAAAAATCCGCTCCGCCGTAAAACGACACCGCGGTAGGCAGTTTAAGTCCTTTTATTTCCGCAATCTCCGTTTCGTTCAGAAAATCGCTGAACGCATAAACCCCTTTATCGAACGCGCGTTCGCTTAAATCGAGTATTCTTTTTTGCGTTTCGGTCAAAACCATTAAAACCGCTCCTTTACCCTTTTAAAATCTCGTCCGCATACAACTCGACCGCGTCGCAAACGTTAAGGTCGTAAAGCATTCTGCACCCCACCACGTCTTCTATTTCGTTGAGTCTTGCTCTGCCTTTATCGAACACGAAATCCACGCCGATAAACGTTGCGTCCAACCCCGTTATAAGCGTTTTCGTATACTCTTTCGCGTCGTCGGGAATATCGACTACCCGCGCTTTGCCGCCGAGCGAATAGTTGCTTCTGAAATCCGTTTCGGACGTTCTCAACACCCCGCAAAGAATCTTTCCGCCCATAACGTACACCCTTAAATCTTTGCCAAAATCTCTCGCGACGTCTTCTATCAGCACCGTTTTTTCGCCTATTGCCCGAAACGCTTTGGCGTACTCTTTATGATTGTTTACCATATACACCTGCGTACCGCCGTGCCCGTATCTCGATTTGACGATTTTAGGATAAACAACGTACGCGCTCGATTCTTTGTTGCCAACGAACCCCTGCATAACGGGTACGTCCAGCCCCAACGCGTACAGTTTGCTTTCGACTTTGTCGTTGGCGATTCGGCTTACTTTCGAGTTGTTTACCACTCTTACGCCCTTTGCTTCAAGCGATTTTGAAAAGGAGTAATCCGTCGCCCGCATAACCGCTACGTCGGGAATAACGGAAAAATCCCCCGTCATCGCTATAAAAGCCTCGCAACCTCTGTTTTCTAATTCTTTTTTAAGCGTTTCGGCAAACCAACCGTTCGCCTTTAACCGTTCTTCGTCGTAATAAATGCCTATCTTCATTTTATTTTTTCCGTAATATATTTTGCTATATGCTCCGCGGTGTTTACTCCCGTGGCGTTTTTAAGATTGACAAAATGCGCGTTGGAATTGATTTCGCATAAAATCGGTTCGCCGTCCTTGCCGAAAAGTATATCCACGCCGGCAAAATCCGCACCGACGAGTTTAGCCGACTTTATCGCCAACTTTTCAAACTCCTTGTCCGCGTCGTATTTTTCCATACTTCCGCCACTAGACGCGTTGGAAACGAAACTCCCGTCCGCGCCCTTTCTTTTAACGAACGCAACTACTCTGTCGCCTACGACCTGCGCCCTTACGTCCGTTCCGAAACTCGAAGATACGAACTCCTGCATAATAAAGGGCTTTGCCCCTATTTCTTTGACTTTGCGTTCGAGTTCTCCTCTGTTTTTAACGAGGTAGACCTGTTTGCCGAAAGAGCCGTGGCTTTCTTTAACCACCATAGGGTAACCGAGCGTTTTTTCGGCAGTCAAAAGAAAGTCGTAGTTAGTATACCCTACGTTTTCATAAGTAAACGGCGCGACGAGAGTAACGGGCATTACAACCTTGCCGTAAAGAGAAGAATACGTAGCCCCTTTATCGTCGCAAACGGCAATCGTTCCCGACGAATTAAAGACTTTGTACGACCTGTTTTCAAGCATTTCGGCAAGACGAATATCCTTGTCCCAAAACAACACGAAATCGTATTTTTCAAGTTTGTCTTCGCTTATAAGTTTCCACACGTCCGCGTTGGATTTTCTTTTCAGACTTACTCCGAGCGCGGAAAAGGCTTTTTCAAACTCGGTAAAAATCGCCGAATACTTTTCACCGCACAAATATTCGTTATCTATAAACAAACCTTTCATAAAATCAATTATATCACAAAAGTTGCGCGTTATCAATCGTACACACCCTTTTTAT
>CAKQSC010000018.1 GCA_934271725.1 uncultured Clostridia bacterium | reverse complement strand
TTTTGATATTGTTGCGTACGATTTTTTGAAGAGTCTTTTTGCCGACGAGTTCGTCCATCTCGTATTTGAGATAATCTTCGTCCGTGTTTCTCTTCGCAAAGCCCAAATCCTGCGGAATGGCGTTGTTGAATATAATTCTTCCGACCGTGGTTTTTACTATACCCGTAACTTTTCTGTCCGTTCCGGGGATTTCTACCGTTCTTCTTACGTATATTTCGTCCTGAATGTGAAGTTGCTTGGTCTGATAAGCCATAGTCGCTTCGTCTTCCGAAATATAGTAGGTCGGCACGTAGATATTGACTTCCGAGCACATATCGCCCTTGTCTTTGCCTTGAAGAGTCATTCCTTTGGGCGTATCTACCACTTTCTCGTAAACTCTGCCCTTTTCGTCGAGATAGTTACCGTCGTCGCCGATAGTGAACTCTTTGAAGAACTTGTCGTAATATTTACCCTCTTCTCTTCTCGTAATCGTAAGATAATACGCGCCGAGAACCATATCCTGAGAGGGCGACATAACGGGTTTGCCGTCCGAAAGTTTTAATATATTGTGCGACGCGAGCATCAAAAATCTCGCTTCCGCCTGCGCTTCGAGCGAAAGGGGTACGTGTACAGCCATCTGGTCGCCGTCGAAGTCCGCGTTGAATCCACCGCATACGAGGGGGTGAAGTTTAATCGCTCTGCCTTCTATAAGCACCGGCTCGAACGCCTGAATGGAAAGTCTGTGAAGAGTGGGCGCGCGGTTTAAAAGAACGGGGTGATCCTTTATTACGTCTTCGAGAACGTCCCATACCTGCGGTTTCATTTTTTCAACCGCTCTTTTTGCGCTCTTTACGTTGTGGCTTATCTGTCTCGAAACGAGTTCTTTCATTACGAAAGGTTTAAACAATTCGATAGCCATTTCTTTGGGCAAACCGCATTGATAGAGTTTGAGTTCGGGACCTACGACTATAACCGAACGTCCCGAATAGTCTACACGCTTACCCAAAAGGTTCTGACGGAAACGACCTTGTTTACCTTTGAGAAGTCCTGACAAAGATTTGAGTTCGCGGTTGCTTGCGCCCGTTACCGCCTTGCCCTTTCTGCCGTTGTCTATAAGCGCGTCTACCGCGTCTTGCAACATTCTCTTCTCGTTTCTTATAATCATTTCCGGCGCGTCGAGTTCAATCAACTTTTTAAGTCTGTTGTTTCTGTTTATAACGCGTCTGTATAAGTCGTTCAAATCGGAAGTGGTAAATCTTCCGCCGTCGAGCGGTACCATAGGACGAAGTTCGGGAGGCATTACGGGAAGAGTCGTCAAAATCATCCATTCGGGACGGTTTCCGCTATTTCTGAACGCTTCCACTATGTCGATACGCTTAACCGCTTTCAACTTCTTTTGCGTGGAGTTACCCTCGTTAATCGTCTTGCGAAGTTCCTCCGCTTCTTTGTCGAGGTCGATGGCCATAAGAAGTTCTCTTATCGCTTCCGCGCCCATTTTCGCTACGAAAGAACCCTCGCCGTATTTTTCGACGGCAGACTGATACTGCGTTTCGTTGATGACTTCTTTATACTGGAAATCCGTCTTACCGGGATCGATAACGACGTAATTTACAAAGTAAAGAACCTGTTCCAACGCTTTGGGGCTCATATCGAGCATAATGCCTATTCTCGACGGAACGCCTTTAAAGTACCATATATGGGATACGGGCGCGGCGAGTTCTATGTGTCCCATTCTGTCGCGACGAACTTTCGCTCTCGTAACTTCTACTCCGCACTTGTCGCAAACTACGCCCTTGTATCTTATTCTCTTGTATTTACCGCAACGACACTCCCAGTCTTTCGTCGGTCCGAAAATGGCTTCGCAGAAAAGTCCGCCCGGTTCGGGTTTCTGAGTTCTGTAATTTATCGTTTCGGGTTTTGTAACTTCGCCGTAAGACCAGGATTTGATCTTATCGGGGGAAGCAACGCCTATTTGTATTGAATCGAAATTGTTAAGTTCAAACATTATCTATTACCTCCCTGTTAAATCTTATCGTCGTCATCGCCGTCTAAATCGAGATCGTCGTCAAGTTCGACGTCGTCCTCGTAATCAAAATCGAGATCTTCGTCCGTCGGAACGGTCGTGTCGATTTCGTCGTCCGCATCGTCGAACAAATCGCTCGAATTGAACTCAAAGTTATCGTCGTCGTCAAACATAACGTTTTCTTCTTCGACGGGCTTCTCGTCTTTTGCGGGTTTGAACAAGTCGTACTCTTCTCTCTCGTCTTTTTCTCTGACGGGGTAATCTACGTCGAGATCGCCTTCGATAAGGTCTTTTATGTCTACTTCGTCACCGTTAGCCGTAAGGACTTTCATATCGAGCGCGAGCGATTGAAGTTCTTTAAGAAGTACCTTGAACGCTTCCGGTATACCCGGTTCGCTTACGTTACTGCCCTTTACTATCGACTCGTAAGTCTTTACTCTTCCTACGACGTCGTCCGACTTGACGGTAAGTATTTCCTGCAAGATGTGCGCCGCGCCATACGCTTCGAGCGCCCAGACTTCCATTTCGCCGAAACGCTGTCCGCCGAATTGCGCTTTACCGCCCAAAGGCTGTTGCGTTACCAACGAATACGGTCCCGTGGATCTCGCGTGTATCTTATCGTCGACGAGGTGGTGCAACTTGATCATATACATCTGACCGACCGTCGTTCTGTTTTCAAACGGTTCGCCCGTTCTTCCGTCGTAAAGTTGAATCTTTCCGTCGACTTCCCCTTTCGGGTTAAGAATGTTGTTATCCTGCAACAACCGTTTGATTTCGCTTTCGTCCGCGCCGTCGAATACGGGGGTTGCTATCTTCCAGCCGAGTTGTTTGCATACGTTGCCGAGATGCACTTCGAGAACCTGACCGATGTTCATACGGGAAGGTACGCCCAACGGGTTAAGAACTATCTGCAACGGAGTGCCGTCCGCAAGGAAAGGCATATCCGCTTCGGGAAGTATTCTCGAAATAACGCCCTTGTTACCGTGGCGTCCCGCCATCTTGTCGCCGATGCTTATCTTACGCTTCTGCGCTATATATACTCTTACCAACTTGTTGACGCCCGGTTGAAGTTCGTCTTTGTTGGCTCTCGTGAAAATCTTTACGTCTACTACGATACCGCCTTCGCCGTGCGGTACTTTAAGGGAAGTATCTCTTACTTCTCTCGCCTTTTCGCCGAAAATCGCTCTTAAAAGTCTTTCTTCGGGCGTAAGTTCCGCTTCTCCTTTCGGAGTAACTTTACCTACGAGAATATCACCGCTCGTAACTTTCGCGCCTATTCGTATAATACCGTCCGCATCGAGGTCTTTAAGCGCGTCCTCGCCGACGTTGGGTATATCTCTCGTAATTTCTTCGGGACCGAGTTTCGTATCTCTCGCTTCCGTTTCGTGTTCTTCTATATGAATAGAGGTAAACACGTCGTCGCGAACGAGTTTTTCGGAAAGAAGTATAGCGTCTTCGTAGTTATAGCCTTCCCACGTCATAAAGCCGATGAGAATGTTTCTGCCGAGCGCGAGTTCGCCGTTGCTCGTAGCGGGACCGTCCGCAATTACGTCGCCCGTCTTTACCTTGTCGCCCGTCGATACTATGGGACGTTGGTTTATACACGTGCCTTGGTTGCTTCTTTCAAACTTCTTTAATTTGTAATGTCTTTCAAAACCGTTTTCTTCTTCGATGACTATTTCGTCGCCGGCAACGCTCTTTGCGATACCGTCCGCCTTAGCCGTTACCATAACGCCCGAGTCGTAAGAAATCTTGCTTTCGATACCCGTTGCGACTATCGCGTTTTCGGGCATTAAAAGGGGAACTGCCTGACGTTGCATGTTGGAGCCCATCAACGCACGGTTGGTATCGTCGTTTTCAAGGAAGGGAATAAGCGCGGTAGCGACGGATATAAGTTGCTTGGGCGAAACGTCCATATAATCCATATCGGACGCGCTCATAACCGTTATGTCCTCACGGTGTCTGCACGAAACGCGGTCGCTTACGAAATGATTGTTTTCGTCAAGCGGTTCGTTCGCCTGCGCTACTATATAAGCGTCTTCTTCGTCCGCCGTCATATATCTGACTTCGTCCGTAACCGTCGTTATAACCTTGCCGTCTACGGTTTCGTGTACTACTTTTCTGTACGGCGTTTCTATAAATCCGAACTCGTTTACTTTCGCGTAAGCCGTAAGCGAGGAGATAAGACCTATGTTCTGACCTTCGGGCGTTTCTATCGGGCATATTCTGCCGTAATGCGTATAGTTAACGTCACGGACTTCGAACGTCGCTCTTTCTCTGTTAAGACCGCCGGGGCCCAACGCCGACAACTTTCTCTTGTGCGTAAGTTCCGCAATCGGGTTGTTCTGATCCATAAACTGCGACAACTGCGAGGAGCCGAAGAACTCTTTTATAGCCGCGCTTACCGGTCTTACGTTGATAAGACTCGAAGGAGTTACTTCTTTCGCGTCCTGCGTGGACATTCTTTCTTTAATGACTCTCTCTAATCTCGCGATACCTATTCTGAACTGATTCTGCAACAGTTCGCCTACCGACCTTACTCTTCTGTTTCCGAGATGGTCTATATTGTCTACGTGTCCGATAAGGTGTTCCTTTCCGAGACGCAAAGACGCAATCGCGTCGAGATTTACGGATACGGACGCCACTATATCGTCCGCCGTTATGTGGTTGTGGTTTAATTTAAGAACGAGCGGACGGATTTCTCTTCTTACTTCCGCCGTCATATCGAAAGGTTCTTCCGAGCCGAGTATCGCGTAGAAAGTCTTGCACGCGAGAACGAATTTGTTTCTCGTTTCTCTCTTCTTTTCGTCCGACTTCTTGTCTTCGAGTTTTTCGCTGTCCGCGTCCGTCGGCTTTTCGTCTATATAGAAGAACTCGTTTATTTGCTTTCTGAAATATTCCGCCGTGTCTTCGACGCTGTTTTCTTGGGCATATTCCGAAATTTGTTTACCCAACTCGAACACGGGATAATAAACGTAGTCGAGAAGTTCGTAATCTTTGGGACTCTTGCCCGTAACCGCTTTGAAGTCGACGACGTTGTTGCCGATGATTTTATGAGGCTTTCCGCCGATGTTTACGAGAACGGCGTTGATACCCGCGTTCTGAACGGCTTCCGCGCTTTCTTCCGTAAACTCTTCTCCCGCCTTTACGAGTATTTCGCCGTCGGAAGTTATCACGTCCGTAAACGCGGTAAGTCCTTTGATACGAACGCCGAGACGCAAACGCTTGTTGTATTTATATCTGCCTACGCCCGCAACGTCATACTTTCTCGGGTCGAAGAATATGCTTTTAAAGTGTTGACGAACGGCTTCCGCGGAAGGCATTTCGCCGGGACGGAGTCTTCTGTACAATTCGTTGAGTCCGTCGTATTCCGATTTGGAGGAGTCCTTGTCGATCGTCGACGCGATGATTTCGTTTTCGCCGAACAATTCCATAAGCGCTTCGTCCGTACCGAAACCGAGCGCGCGCAAAAGAACGGTCGCCGGCAACTTTCTCGTTCTGTCGACGTTTACCCAAAGAACGTTTTGAGAATCCTGCTTGAATTCGAGCCACGCGCCTCTGTTGGGTATTACCGTTATATCGAACAAATTGTTGCCCGATTTATCTACTTCGCTGTCGACGTAAATACCGGGCGAACGCACCAACTGCGATACTATCGCTCTTTCCGCGCCGTTTATGATGAACGAACCGTTTTTCGTCATCCACGGAATATCCCCCATGAACACTTCCGAGTCGATGGATTCCCCCGTAACTTTGTTTACGAGGCGCACTTTGACGCGCATGGGAAGAGAAAGCGTAGCGTCCCTTTCTTTACATTCCTTTTCGCTGTACTTGAAAGGCTTGTCCTCTTCGTCGAGAAGTTCTTTCGCGTCGTCAAAGTTGATGTGACGGAAATCCGTGCTGTCGTTCTTTACGAGATCACAAGCGCGTTTGTCGAAGAGTTTCGCGCTTTCAAGCAAATCTCTGCCCTTTTTGTCGAGACCGAAATTGTAGTCGAGAAAATAAAGTTCAAAGTGATCCGCATGATCGATAACGGGCGAAAAGTCGTCGAATACTTCTCTTATTCCGTTGAACACGAACTCTTTGAAAGATTTCGACTGAACCTCGACAAGATAAGGCATATCTTTGACTTCGTTAATTCTCGAAAACGTCTTTCTTGTGATTTTTCCGCACTGAATTTCCTTTAATTTGTTCAAATCGCGTGCCATCAAAACACTCCTTAAAAAAATTATTTAAACCGTACGATACTACTTGATTTCACCGAAAAATTGTTGTATAATTGAATATATTTCGGAAAAACTAGTAATTTTCTACGGTTGTTATGCCGAAAAACACCCTTTTCAGACCGTTTTTTCGGTAAAAAAAACCGAAAAAAGGGTGTAATAGGCATAATAGCCTATTATAAAACATTATATCATTTTAAAACATCGTCGTCGACTTGTCAAGCGTTTGAACGAAGTTTTAAAAAATTATCTTGAAGGCGAGCGAAATGAGAATAGACAAATACCTTAAAGTGTGCCGTATTTTAAAGCGCAGAACGGTGGGAAAATCCGCCTGCGACGGCGGAAGAGTTTCCGTAAACGGCAAAGAAGCAAAACCCTCTTACGACGTCAAGGTCGGCGACACGGTGTCGCTACGACTCGGCGGAAAAGAATTGAAGTTCAGAGTTCTTGCGGTCAAAGATTTCGCAAAAGCGAACGAATGTGAAAATATGTACGAAATAATTACGGAGTGATTACGTTATGTTTACGTTGATTTTAACCTGCGCGGGGCGTTCCGCAAGAGCGGGGGAAGACAAAATACTTTTTAACCTTAACGGCAAAACGGTTATGGAAAACGCTCTTATACCTTTTTTGTCCGACAAACGCATTGACAGAGTTATAGTTACCTCTTCCAAAAACGATTTCGACGCGATTGCGAAGATACTCGAAAATTACACTCAAAAACCCGTAACTTTGATTTTGGGCGGAGGCACGAGGCACGAATCCGTTTCAAAGGCGTTATCTCTCGTCGAAACGGATTACGTCATAATTCACGACGGGGCGCGCCCGTACGTCGATAAAGATATTATAGACGCTTCCGTAGATTCCGCTCTCGAATACGGTAGCGGGGTTTCGGCAATCAATTCGAGAGATACCGTCGCTTCCGCAAAAGATAACCGCATAGTCGACATAAAAGGAAAAGAGTATCTTTACCTTATACAGACTCCGCAGTCTTTCAACACGGCGAAACTTAAAAACGCGTTCAGACACGCGAACAAGGTTTATCCCGACGAAAGCAGTATATGGTTGGATTTCGTCGGACAACCCGCTCTTTCGCAGGGGAAGCCGAAGAACATAAAACTTACTTTCCACGAAGACCTTAAACAGCCTTACCGAACGGGTATAGGCTTCGATTGCCACGGACTCGCGCCCGACCGCCCCCTTATTCTCGGCGGTGTGAAAATACCTTACGACAAAGGACTTGTCGGGCATAGCGACGCGGACGTTTTGTTGCACGCCGTAATCGACGCGATTTTATCCTCGCTCGCTTTACCCGACATAGGTCAAAGATTCCCCGATACGGACAAAAAATATAAAAACGCCGACAGCGCGCTTCTTTTAAAGGACGTTTTGAAAGAATTGCCCGCGCACGGTTACGAACTTCTTAACGTGTCCGTCGCCGTTATGGCGGAAAAACCGAAACTCAACCCGTATGCGGAACAAATAAGAGAAAACGTATCCGGACTTTTGTCTCTTTCTCCCTCCGCGGTAGGGCTTTCCTTTACCACGACGGAAAAGTTAGGTTTTGCGGGAAGAGAAGAAGGCATAGGCGCGTACGCCACCGCTGTAATAACGACGGCGTAATCGCAGAGTTCGGCTTTCAACGTAAGTTTTACGCCCGTTTTTCGTCAATTCAGGCAAGCGCGTCGGCGAAACCGACGAAAGGATATAATTATGGCAAAATCAACTTCCGTTTTCGTCTGCAACGAATGCGGTTACAAAAGCCCCAAATGGTTGGGAAGATGCCCCGATTGCGGAGCATGGAGTTCTTTTTCGGAAGAAATAGTCGAACAGGAAAAGAGTAAAAGCGCGTTCGCGCCGACAACGAAAGCGGTCGTTCGCCCCGTAAGGTTAAGCGAAATAAAAAAAGAAACTTTCGACAGAATATCTTCCGGCATACCCGAACTCGACACTGCGCTCGGCGGAGGAATAGTACCCGCTTCTCTCGTTCTTATAGGCGGTGATCCGGGAATAGGAAAATCCACCCTTCTGACGGAAGTCGCGGGCAATTTGTCGAAAGATTACAAAGTTTTGTACGTTTCCGCCGAAGAAAGCGCGTCTCAGATTAAACTCCGCGCGACGAGGCTCGGCGTCGACGAAGACAATTTTCTTATAATGAACGAAACGTGCGTCAACAACGTGGAAGAATGTCTTGACGGCGTGGATTTTCTTATAATAGACTCTATTCAGGCGGTGTATCTCGAAGAATTGAGTTCCACCGCGGGTAGCGTTTCGCAGGTGCGGGAGTGCGCCGGCAGGTTTATGAAAATCGCCAAAAGCAAAAGAATAACCACCTTTATCGTAGGGCACGTTACCAAAGAAGGCGCGATTGCGGGCCCCAAGGTTCTCGAACACGTTATGGACACCGTTTTATATTTCGAGGGCGACAAAACGGAAAACTTCCGACTTCTTCGCGCGGTAAAAAACAGATTCGGCGCGACGGACGAAATAGGCGTGTTTGAAATGAGAGATAACGGCATTTTCGGCGTAAAAGACTATAAAGGCATATTTATATCGTCGGACAGGCTCGCAAGCGCGGGCTCGGTGGTATTCCCCTCCGTTTCGGGAAACCGCGCTCTTCCCGTAGAAATACAAAGCCTTACCAGCAAAACGGCGTTCGGTATGCCCAGACGAATGGCAATCGGCATAGATTACAACAAACTCGCCGTGCTTATAGCGGTAAGCGAGAAAAAAGCGAGCGTGCCTTTTTATACGGAGGACGCTTACGTTTCGGCTATGGGCGGAATTAAACTTAACGAACCCGCGGTAGACCTTGCGGTTATCGTTTCGCTCGTATCGAGCAACAAAAACGCTCCGTTACCGCCCGATCTCGCGGTTTTCGGCGAAGTAGGCTTAAACGGCGAAGTACGCCCCGTAAGTTTTGCCGAAAAACGGGTTGCGGAATGTATACGCAACGGGTTTAAACAGGTTATGTTACCTTACGCAAACCTTAAATCGGCGGAAAAATACAAAGACAAAATAAAACCCGTTCCCGTCAAATACGTGTTTCAGGCGGTTCAATTCATAAACAATTACGTAATAAAGGAATAACGAAATGAACGTAAACGATTATAAAGAATATTATTTCGATTTGGCAAAAAAGATTTTCGGCACCCCCTCGCCCACCGGCTATACTTGCGAAATTATGCCTATTATAAAGAAATACGCCGAAGAAAACGGCGCGACGTTTACCCAAACGGGAAACGGCGCGGGCATAATTACCTATAAAGGAAAAAACAGCGACAAAGCGTTGGGGCTTTCCGCGCATACGGACACGCTCGGACTTATGGTACGCTCCGTTTTGCCCGACGGTAAAATAAAGTTTACCAAAATAGGCGGTATTCAACTCGCTACCGTAGACGGCGAATATTGCACAGTTATAACGAGAAAGGGAAAACGGTATTCGGGAACAGTTCTTTCGACTTCCCCCTCTTCTCACGTATACGACGACGCGGACAAAAAGAGAGAAGAACCCTCTATGTACGTTCGCCTCGACCAAGAGGTGAAAAGCGACAAAGACGTATACGCTTTGGGAATAGACAACGGCGACTATATAGCGATAGATCCCAAAACCACGGTTACGGAAAACGGGTTTTTAAAATCGCGTTTTATAGACGACAAAGCGAGCGTATGCGATTTGCTGACCGTTCTTAAAATAATGAAAGATTACGGCTATACGCCCGAATACGACGTTAAAATGCTTATTTCCGTTTTTGAAGAAGTCGGGCACGGCGCGAGTTTCGTTCCCGATAACCTTATAAGCATGCTCGCAGTCGATATGGGTTGCGTTGGAAGCGACCTTAAATGCGACGAATATAAAGTTTCGATATGCGCGAAAGACAGCAACGGACCTTACAGTTACGATCTTACAAACCGACTCATAACCCTTGCGGAACAAAACGGCATAGACTTTGCGGTGGACGTTTATCCCCACTACGGCTCGGACGTGGGCGCGATGTGGCAGGCGGGAAACGACGTTAAAGGCGCGCTTATAGGTCAGGGCGTACACGCTTCTCACGGTATGGAAAGAACGCATTTCAAAGGCATCGCCAACACCGTAAAACTTATTCTTTGTTATCTCGGTTTTACGGACGTAAAATAAAACCGGACCGACGCGAAAACGATATAACGAAACGGCGAACTCGCAATGAGTTCGCCGTTTGCTTCTTTTTAATTTTCGTTTTGTTGAATACGTGCGTTTTATCAGGGAATAAGCCCTAAAATATAGTCTACGAGTTCGTTGCAGGTAAGTGATTTCCAGTAACCGACGGGTTTGCCTTGCGCTACGTCTACGGCACTTAATTTATTTGCGTTTTCCGCCGATATTTCTACGAAACCGGCGTCGATAAGGTCCGCTACGCGTTTCGTTTTAACGGCGTTCTGCACTGCGGAATCTATTTTTCCGACCGTCGTGTCCGCGGGTATAAGTTTCATAACCGAACTGTCCGCGCCGAGTATATCGCCTACTTTAAGCCCGTTTACCACGCTGTCGAGAGTATCGCCGTTAAGTTCGGAAATAGTTTTGTCCGCAAGCGCTTTTTCTATCGCGCTCATCATTTCTGCGTTGTTCCACACACCCGTTTCCTCGTTATATTCGTAACCTAAAATCGTGCCTATTTTAACGTTGTTTATGCCGTCCTCGTTGATAATCGTAGAAAAGTCGAAACTACCGAGTTCGCCGAGTTTGGTGTTTTTTAAAGCCGTAACGTCTATTATTTTTACGCCCATATACTCGTAGTTTTCAACGGAACCGAGCAAATCGTCCACCGACTTTACGCTTTTTGCGACGTCGCCGACGGTTTTTTCTTTTATTTCGTCTACTATCTTGTCCGCGCTTTTAAGTGCCGAATACAGCGTTTTGTCGGCATAATCCGCCGTTATATCGTTTTTGGAAGCGTCGAAGCCCGCAAGTTTGGTAACGGTGTTTACTTTAATGCAGAAAAACACTATCACGACCGCGACTACGACGAGAATTATAC
The DNA here is from genome assembly GCA_934271725.1 of uncultured Clostridia bacterium. Lineage (GTDB taxonomy): Bacteria > Bacillota > Clostridia > Christensenellales > Borkfalkiaceae > CAKQSC01. Next base: position 6,594 of record CAKQSC010000018.1, on the reverse strand, counting down.
CCGTAAGAACGCCTAACAACCACGCGAGAAATCTTCTTACCATAATCACATACCCTTTAATACTTCGCCGACCGTTTTCATATCGCACTTGCCGGCATATTCCGTCTTGAAATGCTTCATAACCGCGCCTATCGATTTGTCGGGAAGCGTTTCTATAACTTTTCTTATTTCATCTTCGCTCATAAACTTCGGAAGATATTTTCTTATAGTATTCAACTGATTATCGAGCGACGCCACAGTTTCCGTTCTGCCCGCCTTTACAAACCCTTCTCTTTCTTCCGTAAGTTCGTTTTCGCATTTTTTAAGCACCGAAACGACGTCCGCCTCCGTAACTTCCGCGCCGACGGCTTTCTTTTCGTAACCTAAAAGCATAAGTTTGTTTATGAGAGTGTTAAGCGCGGAAACGGCGTCCTTATCGCCCGCTTTCATCGCCTCTATTTTCACCTTTTTAAAATAAGTCAGATCCATTTCGTTTCTCCTTTTTATAAAAATACGGGGCGGAAAAATATTCCGCCCTCGTTATCATGCGTCCTTTACAAATATTTTTTCAAATATTCGGGCATATTTTCTTTCGTCGTACTGCAAGTTACCACGAAAGTGATGTCGTGATCTTTGCCGAGTTCTTCTATCGCCGTAAAGAACGGTTCGAGTTCCGATATCGGTTGGTCGGTTATTCTGCTTATGCCGTCTACGTATATGGTATGATTGTCGCTGTTTGCCGCAACTATTCCTTTCAAAAATCCGCGCAATCCGCCGACGCCTTCTACCTTATAATCGTTGGTATTTACAAGTCTTACCGCAATGTCGAGATCGAACATAACGCTGTTGGTGTCCGTCACGAATACCACGAGTCCGTTGCTGTTCTTCGCTTCTTTGTTTGCCGAATCCACGGCGATTTTCGTCTTGCCCGTTCCTGTCGCTCCGTATATAAGTTTAATCATTGTGAGAGTCCTCCTCTATTGATATTTATATATTACACTTTTTTTACTATTTTTTCAAGGCTTTTGCTCAAAATTATAAAAACTTTTCGAGTTTTATTTTTCCGTCCGCCGTCGAAAGAAAAAAACTTAATCTTTTTCCGCCGAAAGTTTCGCTTCTCTGTCCGCAATGGCAAGCGCTTCTATCATCTCGTCCAAATCGCCTTCCATAAACGTTTCGATAGTATACAGAGTACAGCCTATTCTGTGGTCGGTAACCCTGCCTTGCGGAAAGTTATACGTCCGTATTCTTTCGCTTCTGTCTCCCGTGCCTATCTGACTGCGTCTGTTTTCGGCATATTCGCTTTCGTATTTTTGTCTGTAAAAATCGTAAAGCCTGCTCTTTAACACCGCCATGGCCTTTTCTTTGTTCTGCGTTTGAGAACGCTCGTCCTGACACGTAACGACTATACCCGTCGGAAAATGCGTTATTCTTATGCAAGACTCCGTTTTATTTACTTTCTGTCCGCCCGCGCCCGAGGATCTGCAAGTGTCTATTTTTATGTCCTTTTCGTCGATGTTTACTTCTACGTCCGTAACTTCGGGAAGAACGGCTACCGTAGCGGTAGAGGTGTGAATCCTTCCCTGCGACTCCGTTTCGGGAACGCGTTGCACCCTGTGCACTCCGCTTTCGTATTTGAGTTTGGCATACGCTCCCTTGCCGGAAATCATAAACGTAACCTCTTTTATTCCGCCGAGTTCCGTTTCGTTGGAGTCAATCTCTTCCGTTTTAAACCTGTTTTTTTCCGCAAACTTTACGTACATTCTGTAAAGTTGATAAGCAAACAAAGATGCTTCTTCTCCGCCCGCGCCCGCGCGTATTTCCATTATTACGTTTTTATCGTCGTCGGGATCTTTGGGAAGAAGCAACACTTTGAGTTCCGCGGATATTTCTTCCGTCCTTTTAAGGTTTTCGGTTATCTCCGCCGACAAAAGAGATTTCATCTCCGCGTCCGTTTCGCTTTTCAAAGCGAGTTTCGCGTCCTCCGTGTCTTTTACGAGTTTTTTATACTCCGCATACTTTTCGGCGGTTTCGGATATGTCCGAAAGTTCTTTCGTGTACTTTTTATAAGCGTCCATATCGGCAAGAACGGCGGGATCCGATAAAAGTCGGTTGAGTTGTTCGTATCTTTCTTCGACGGCTTGAAGTTTTTTAAACATTTTTAACCGCCTTTACCATTCTTTTTATACCTTTTATATCTTCTATTACGGCTGTTTCAAACCCGTTTTCTTTAAACGTTTCTTCAACGCTTTCACATTCTTTATCACCGCATTCCATAATTATAATGCCGTGCTCCGCAAGATATTCCCCGCAACTTATTGCGATCTTTCTGTAAAAGTCCATTCCGTCGTTTCCGCCGTAAAGAGCGACGGACGGCTCGAAATCTCTTACTTCGCGCTGTATTTCGTCCTTTTCGACAAGAGGAATGTACGGGGGATTCGTAACGATAACGTCGAACTTTTCGCCGTTTAAGTTTTCAAACAGGTCGCTTTCGACAAAGTTTATCTCCGCGCCGTTGAGTTCGGCGTTTTCTTTTGCGAGCGTAAGCGCGTCCGCCGATATATCGCTTGCCGTAACCGTAGCGTTAGTTCTCTTTTTTATCGCAATCGCAATCGCTCCGCTACCCGTGCAAAGGTCAAGCACCTTTTTCGTTTCGTTTATAAAAGGCAACGCGTGTTCCACCAACTCTTCCGTTTCGGGGCGGGGAATAAGCACTCTTTCGTCCACTTTTATTTTATATCCGTAAAAATCCGTGTCCCCTATGCAGTACCAAAGAGGTCTGCCCGTAACGCGTTCTTTCACGATTTCGTCTATTTCCGAAAGTTGTTTTGGGCTTACGTTTTTGTCGCGGTGAAGTTCGCTTCTTTTTATTCCCGTAACTATGGATACAATCCACTCCGCTTCCGCGTCTTCGTCTATACCCGCTTTGTTCAACTCGTCTTTGACTTTTTGAAGTTTAACCGCCACCTTTTCGGGTACGACGAACTTAACCTCGGGAATACTTTGGTCGGCGTCCATCGCAAGAACGGTGTTGAAAGAATTGATTGCGACTTCCAGCATATCGTCCGTAGGTTCTCTCGTAGTGATTTTTTGAAGAAGAAGTCCCGGCGCCTTTAAGGGAAGAAGAAGCGGACTCGAACTCTTTGCGAGAAGTCTTAACACCTCGTAAGAAATGCCCGCGACGAAAGGAAGCAACGCCAACTTGACGAGCGCCTTGTAAAGTCTGCCTATTTTTCCGAAATCTTCGTTAAAGTTTATTCCGCAGGCGTTGAAAACCGCTTCCGCGCATACGAACACGATAATGCTTATAAACAATACCAAAAATATAAACGTCGTTCCGCAACGGTCGTGCAATCTCGAACACTTTTTTGCGTTTTCGGGGGTTAATTCCAACCCTTTTTCGTAACACGCTATCGTTTTATGCTCCGCCCCGTGGTACATAAACGTCCGTTTTATGTCTTTCATAAGCGAAACGAGCAGAAGATAGGCTATAAATATAAGAATCTTTATTCCGCCCTCTATAAAATCGACCGCAATCGGGTGAAGTTCACCCGTAGCGAGCATAAGAAGTTTCGTCAGATATATGGGCGCGAAAATAAACAGCCCTATCGCAAGCGCGACGCCGAGTATCGTGGAAAGAGTGGTTATAACGCTCATAAGATTTACGTGCAGTTTCTTTTCGCACCACTTCTCGAATCTGCCGGGTTCGCCCTCGCCGAAAACTTCCGCCGAACGCATAAGCGTGTTCGTACCCGAAACAAGCGATTCTATAAGATTGTATACCCCTCTTAAAAAAGGTATGCGCGAAAGAACGCAACGCTCTTTCAACGGTTTAAGGCGTTTGGTTTCCACTCTTATAACGCCGTCCTCGTCTCTGACGGAAGTAGCCATAGCGGTCGCTCCGCGCATCATAACGCCCTCTATTACCGCCTGACCGCCTATAAGCGTCTTTTTAACTTTTTTGTTTTTCTTTTCTTTGCTCATAATTTTAATAAAAATGCTCTATGCCGTTTATAACATAGAGCAACGCATGGAAACACCTTTCCGCAATTATTTGTTTTCGTATCTCTTCTTAAACTTATCCACTCTGCCACCTACGTCTACAAACTTCTGTTTGCCCGTAAAATAAGGATGGCATTTAGAACAAATATCTACCTTCATGGTATCGCCCGGCTTCGTAGTACCCGTTTTGAACGTCGCCCCGCAAGCGCAGACAACCGTTACTTCGTGGTAATCGGGATGGATATCTTTCTTCATAAACTCACCTCTTTTAATGATTTGCCATATAAGTATAGTATAATTTGAACGAATAGTCAACTACTTGATCGATTTTTTTTGCATTTTAAGGCTTTTTTATCTCGGTAAGACGCATAATTTGCCCTTGCAGGGAAAAAATAATTGCAAAATCACGTCGTTTGTAGTATAATTATGAATACCGTAAACCCAACTCGGTTTTACCGACGAGGGAAAAAGGAGTTTCGATGAGAGCGTATAAATTGACAGAACCCCAAAAAATCGAAAAAATCGAATGGAACGATCCCTCTTCCAAAGAAGGTCTTGCGAATATCAGGCTTACAAAGTCTATGATCACTTTGGGCGATATAGTAAGTTTTAACGGAAGCGACGATTTTTCGGAAATAATACCCGGCAGTTTCGGCGTCGGCGTAGTCAGCGAAATACCCGAAAACCTTTACGATATAAAACGCGGGGACAGAGTCTACGTAGCCCCTGCCGTCAGTTGCGGAGAGTGTTACAACTGCACTAACGGCAACTCTAACAAATGCTCCGACTTTAAAGTCGCCGGAAACAATGCGGACGGGTTTTTGAGAGATTTCTACGCAACGGAATTGTCTAACGTATACAAACTTCCGCAAGCGGTAACGGACGACGTCGCGCTGTATATAGAATACGTCGCGAAATCCGTTTCCATTATAGACGCGATGAACCTCAGAAAAGGCGACCACGTAGCCGTTATCGGCGCGGGCAACCTCGGCAACATTCTTTCGCAGATTATGATTTATTATCAATGCGTGCCCGTTCTTATCGACAACAATAAAACGCAACTCGACAACGCGGGTAAAAGCGGTATCTATTACAGAGTTTCTTCGGACGACAACCCGACCAAATACATCAACAACGTAACGGCGGGCAGATTCTGCAAAGGCGTGGTTTATATAACCGAAAGTTACGTCAACCCGAAAGTAGCCTTTTCTCTCGCTTCTTTCGGCGCGCCCGTAGTCGTTACGGGTACGACTTCCAGGTCGCCTAAAATAGACCTTACCGTCGCGTGCGAAAAACAACTCACCGTTATGTGCATAACAAGCGGTTACGGCAACACCGCCTCCGCGATAAACCTTATAAATAACAACGCGGTCGATTTTTCAAATCTTCCCGTAAACAAAATATCTTTCAACGAAGTTCCTTCCGTTTTCGCAAAGGGTAACAAGTGCTACGAAAACAAGGAAACTTTCGTAAACGCAATAGTAGACCTTATGTGATATTTTAAAAACCTTTGCGGTCGCGCTTTCGCGCGACCTTTTTTTATATTTTTCGTTTCGGAAACCTTTTTACGCTCAAAAACACCGTACTTGTCCGTCGCGCGCAAAACGGCGATTATACCTTACGTTTTAAAAATCGCCCGATCACTCCGAAAAAACCGCTGTATTCGTCCGTCGCGCACAAATAAAAAGCGATTATACCTTACGTTTTAAAAATCGCCTGATCGCCCCGAAAAAACCGCTGTATTCGTCCGTAACACTCAAAAGTTCGTTGTTGCCGTACATAAGGTTATCGGCAAGCAATTCATACGCCTTGCGTACTCTGCTCTGTTTAATTTTATCGGGTTTGCCTGTTGCGAGGTACACCGCGTCGTCCTCGGGAAGTATCGCTATCGGTTCGAGCCCGACGGCGGACTCTATTTCCCTTTCGGCGGGCATTTCGCCGTTCAGCACCATATCACCGCGAAATCTGTTGATAACGAGGTATTTACCCGACAAATCGAACGTTGACAAAAGATTTACTACTTTTTTCGCGTCCGAAAGGCTCGCCGGGTTGGGGTTTACGACGACTATCGCCTCTTTCGCGACGGCTACGCTTCTGCAAAAACCGCTACCCACACCCGCCGGGCAGTCTATAAACACGTAATCGAAAGCACAATCCGCCTCGTCGGTTATACGCTTTAACGCTTCGGTTGCGATTGCCGAATAATCGCTTTTGGATTGCGAAGACAAAAGGTTCAGCCCCGGCAGATTTTTTACCTTACCGACGGCTTGATTAAGTCTGCAACTTCCTTTGACCAAATCGAACAAATCGTATTCGCTTTTTTCCGTTATTCCGAGAAGAATATTCGCGTTGTTAAGCCCCGCGTCCATATCTATCACAAGCACCCTTTCGCCACGTTTTGCCAACTCGCACGCAAGATAAACCGCAACGGTTGTCTTGCCCACACCGCCTTTGCCCGAAGTTACAACAATTACCCTAGCCATATTATCTCCTTTCAGACGATTATACCAAACCGTAAACGAGGATTTTTGACTTATTTTGTCTTTTTTCATCGTAAAAAGCGGTTTACGCCACGACGATTACGCCGACTTTTGCAACGATCCGTTATCTATA